>NZ_KI783301.1:1666282-1836319 GCF_000510645.1 Thermicanus aegyptius DSM 12793
CTTCAATTCTTTTTTGGTCAATGTGATTCTCTCCTGTCCCATAGTGACATTTTCTCTGAAGCGTTACGATATGACAATATCACAGACGTACAACATGAGCGTAGGCTCGTGGTTGACCTGAGCCCATATCATTTAGTATAATGGGCTGTGATGGCTTAAGCCTTTAACGTCGTTATCGTCGTTGGGGGTTGATGTGGAGGGAGGGATATCAAATGGCAGAGATTCGTGTTCGAGAGAACGAGTCTTTGGATAGTGCTCTTCGCCGATTTAAGCGAGACCTCGCAAAGTCCGGAGTTCTAGCGGAAGTGAAGAAACGCAAACATTACGAAAAGCCAGGCGTGAGACGCAGAAAGAAAGCGGAAGCCGCACGCAAGCGTAAGTACTAGGAGGATTTTTTCTCATGCCGATTATGGAACGGTTGAATCAGGATTTGAAAGAAGCGATGAAGGATAAAGATTCGTTCCGACTCTCCGTAGTTCGGATGCTTAAATCATCTTTGAAAAACGAGGAGATTAATCGGAACAAACCTTTATCTGAAGAAGAAGAGCTTTCCGTCCTGACGCGGGAATTAAAGATGAGATTAGACTCCCTCCAAGAATTTGAACGGGCTGGACGTAAAGATCTTATTGATAAGGCGCAACGGGAAATCGCTATCGTGAAATCTTACCTTCCTGAAGAGTTAAGTGAGGAAGAACTGCGTCAGATGATCCAAGAAGTGATCTCCCAAGTGGGAGCCACATCAAAAAAGGACATGGGAAAAGTGATGGCAAATCTCATGCCGAAAGTAACGGGAAGAGCAGATGGGAAACGGGTCAATCAGTTGGTTCAGGAGTATCTCTCCTGATCGTCATAACCGACAAAAGTTGTTCAATACGAAAAGGACGCTCTGCAATGGCAGGGCGTTTTTTATGTTTCGCTTCATATTGAACCCGTTTTTTTCATATATCTTCTTAGGAGGGAGTGGATCGGTTCATGTGGAAGAGATTGAAACGGAGCATCACTAAAATAAAACAGAAAAGCGTGCAGATCCTTGAACTTCCCAATGACGTAGTCCTTGACCTCCCCAGATTAACCATCGTCGGTTTTTTGCAACTTTATATTGAGAACCACCGCGGAGTCCTCCTCTTCAACGATGAAGAGCTCCGCCTATTATTAAAAAAAGGACAATTACGGATCAGAGGTAAAAATCTGGTGATTCGTCTCATTCTGGCAGAGGAAATGATGGTGGAAGGATTCATCACACAAATTCATTATTTAGATAAGGAGTGAAATCATGGGAAACCAAATCGGGCGCTGGTTTCTAGGGTACCTTATCTTGCATCTTTCGGGGAAATATGTGGAACGTTTTATCAATGAAGTGATCCGGGATGGGGTGGAGCTTTGGGATATTCGCCTTCTCCCCAATCATTTTTTTCAACTTCGCATCGGAATTCACGATTTTTTCCGCCTCAAACCCCATCTGCGCAAGACAAAAACCCGTATTCGCGGCATTCGGCGCATTGGTTTTCCCTTTATGCTTCGAAAGATGTTAAAAAGAAAGGGATTCCTCTTCGGTTTTTTTTTATTTATTGTCCTGATGTACATGCTCACATCCATTGTATGGAGAGTAGAGGTTTTTGGCACGGAGCGCATTCCAAAGGATGAGGTTTACCATTATGCCGAAAAGATAGGGATTAAGCCCTGGACGTTTAAATGGAGGCTGTCAAACCTGGGAGGACTGGAAAAACAACTAAAGGAAGGAATACCGGACGCTGCTTGGGTGGGTCTCCGCATCGAAGGGGTGGTTGCCAAAATTACCGTGGTGGAGAAAGTAAAAGCGGAGGAAAATTTGTTGGTAAATCCACGCCATTTGGTGGCAAAAAAATCAGCCGTTATTACCGATATGCTCGTCGAGAAGGGAAATCCTGTGGTTACCCGTAATCAGTTCGTTCATAAAGGAGAATTGTTAGTCTCAGGTTTCCTCGGTTCGCCGGGGGAAGAAGGAAAACAGAAAGCGGTTTCGGCGAAGGGGAGCGTTTGGGGAGAGGTTTGGTACGATTCCACCATTACGATCCCCTTAACGCAGGAGGTCCCCCTGTATACGGGAGAGAGAAAAAAAAGTTACTATCTCATCGTGGGAGATTTAGGGATCAAAGTGTGGGGATTTGGCAAAGAGACGGAAAAATCTTATGATATAGAAGAGAATCGTCATCATCTCTATTTCCGCAGCATGAAACTTCCGTTTGGTTGGGAAGTTGAGGAAAAAAAGGCATATAAACCAACGCTCCTAAAAAGGACGAAGGAAGAGGCGGCCCGATTAGGACTTCAATTGGCGAGAAAAGACCTTCTCATTAAAGCGGGGGAGGGAAGTAAAATCAAAGAAGAAAAAGTTTTGCAACAATGGGTTGAGCATGATAAAGTTTATTTAAAGGTTCATTATGCTGTGATTGAGAATATCGTCGAGGAACTACCGATCACGGCAAATTCCAATTCTTAAAGTAAAAGGGGTATGATTGATTGCAAGTTTCTCTTGATTCCGTATCAATCCGCCTTGCGAGCACCTCAGAAAGCCAGATTCTTTTTGGCCCCCAGGATCACTACCTCAAAATGATGGAGGAGGCTTTTTCCGTCCGCATTCTTTTACGACACGATGAGGTTCTGGTTCAGGGAAAACAAGAGCAGCTAGGAGAGGTTTTACGTTTATTAGAGGTGATGATCGCCTTAATCCGGAGGAAGACGCCGATCACCGAACAGGATGTTCATTATGCCATCTCCCTGGCAAAAGAAGGGAGGGCGGAGGAATTGCTCTCTCTTTTTGGAGAGGAGGTAGGCAGAACCCTGAAGGGAAGGGTGATACGGGCCAAGACCTTGGGTCAAAGCCACTACATTTCCTCTTTAAAAAAGAAGGAGATCGTATTCGCATCCGGTCCGGCGGGAACCGGAAAAACGTATCTTGCAGTCGTCTTTGCCGTTTCCGCACTTAAAAGCGGATTGGTGAAACGGATTCTTTTGACAAGGCCTGCCGTAGAGGCTGGGGAACGTCTTGGTTTTTTGCCCGGGGATCTTCAGGAGAAGGTAGATCCCTATCTCCGTCCCCTCTATGATGCCCTTTATGATATGATGGGGGTAGATCAGGTAAACCGGTCGATGGAACGGGGGACGATTGAAATTGCTCCCCTTGCGTATATGAGAGGAAGGACTTTGGATGAATCTTTTGTGATTTTGGACGAAGCCCAAAATACAACCCCTGAACAGATGAAAATGTTCCTCACCCGGTTGGGCTGGGGTTCTAAGATGGTCATTACGGGGGATTTAACCCAAGTAGATTTGCCCAAGGGGACCAAATCAGGGTTAAAGGATGCATGGGAAACTCTCCGCCATATCCCCGAAATTGGTTTTATCCGTTTAACGGAGAAAGATATCGTTCGTCATACGCTTGTTCAAAAAATCGTAGAGGCATATGAAAAGCATGGGTAGAGGTGTATAATGATGAGTTCCCAAGAAGTGCCGTTTTGGAAGAGGAAACAAAATCCCCGTACAAAAATGACGAGTCTGCGCCTTCTTTTTTTCTTTGGAGTAGGGGTTCTCTTCTTCCTCCTTTTAATGGGTCACGTGGAACCGAAAAATTATACCCATCTGCAAGTGGGGAATAAATCGACTGAACGGATTTTATCTCCTGTTACGGTACTGGATCAGGAAGCCACCGAGCAAGCCCGAAAGAAAGCGGCGGATGGAGTGAAACCGGAGTATCGGATTGATGATTCGATCACGCAGGTCCAGCTCCAAAATCTGGAGAAGATTTTCCAGATGGTAAAGGATATTAATGGAAAAAAGGAGTTAACCCAATCCGGGAAAATAGAAGAGTTAAAAAAGAATATTCCTTATCAATTGGACGATCAATCCTATCGCACATTGGAAGGACTCCCTCCGGAAACCATTAATACGATGCAATATATTTCGAATTATATCGTGGAAGAGATTATGAAAGGGGGAGTGGAAGAAAAAAACTTACAGACGGCCAGGGATCAGGTAAATGAGCAATTAGTCGTTGCTGAACTCACTTCATCTGTACGGAAGGTGATACAGGAATTAGCCCGCTTCAGCATCATCCCGAATATAAAATATGATCCGGTAAAAACGGAGGAAAAACGGGAGGAGGCTAGAAATGGTGTAGAACCGATTTATATTTATGAAGGGGATGTTCTCCTTAACAAAGGGGAGGTCATCACGCCCAACCATCTGCGTAAGCTCAAATTGGCAGGCTTGATGGATGAGCATATTATTAAACCTTATATCGGGCTGGCTCTTTTTATTCTCCTCATCCTGTTTTCCTTATGGATTTATTTAAACCGGAGTCGCTCGGCGGTTACCCAACAATTAAACCAACTTCTTCTCTATATGACGATTCTGCTTCTAAACATGGGAATTTTATGGATTTTTACACTTGGGCAGGCGTTACAAGTCGCGGGATTGGGATATTTGGTTCCGGCTGCGACCGGTTCAATCCTGGTCTCCCTGTTGATTGATACGCCTTTGGCCTATTTCACGGCGATTCTTTTCTCTTTTGTTTCCGGAATCCTCTTCAATGAAAAAATGGGCACTTTTATCGATTTTGTTCCTTTTTTAATCGCACTGGTAGGGGGGATTTCGGGAGCATATGCAGTGAGCGGAGCACAATCCAGGTCTAAGATTCTTCGCTCCGGTCTGTATATCGGCTTGGCAAACCTTTTCGTTGCCGTCATGCTCCTTTTATTGAGTAATGCAGCACTTCCCTGGCAAACCTTACTCACCATCGCGGCCTATTCTTTGGCCAATGGGATTTTATCCGGGGTATTTACCCTTGGGCTTACTCCGTTCTTAGAAGCGATCTTTGGCATATTGTCGCCTGTAAAACTAATCGAATTGTCGAATCCCAATCAACCCCTTATGCGGAAACTCCTCATAGAGGCCCCTGGAACCTACCATCACAGCGTGATGGTGGCCAATCTTTCCGAAGCGGCAGCTGAAGCGATCGGTGCAAACGGGCTGTTGGCCCGTGTGGGGGCTTATTATCATGATGTGGGTAAGACGAAACGCCCCGCCTTCTTTATCGAGAATCAGATGGGGAGGGAGAATCCCCACGATCAGATCTCTCCTCAACTGAGCAAGGCGATCATCATTGCCCATCCCTATGACGGGGTGAAGATGTTGAAGGAAAGCAAATTTCCTAAGGCGATCGTAGATATTGCGGCACAGCACCACGGCACCTCGCTGCTTAAGTTTTTTTATCACAAAGCATTAAAAGAGAATGAGAATGCAAAGGAAGAGGATTTCCGCTACCCAGGCCCGAAACCTCAGTTTAAAGAATCCGCCGTGGTTTCCATATGCGACTCGGTAGAGGCGGCGGTGCGTGCGTTAAAGCATCCAACCATGGAAGAAATTGAGGAACTGGTGGATCGTCTGGTGAAAGAGAAGAGAGAAGACGGACAGTTTGATGAGTGTGATATTACGTTAAAGGAGATAGATACGATTCGGAATTCCATATTAGAGACGCTTCATGGAACGTTTCATTCCCGGATCGAATACCCCCAAAATGAAGAAGTGGAAGGAAGACAAGCATGAGCTTATCTGTAGAGTTTATTTATGAGACGGAATTTACATTATCCGAGGAAGAGGAAGGGGAGATCCGCTCCCTTCTAAGCTTCGCTTTTTTGGAGGAAGGACGGGAAGTGGGCGAGCTTTCCATTCTTTTTTGTGATGATGAAAGAATTCATGAGTTAAATCGACTTTACCGGAATGTGGACAGACCAACCGACGTCCTCTCTTTTCCTCTTGACGAAGAGGAGCTTCTCGGTGACGTTGTGGTCTCTATTCCCCAAGCGAAAAGGCAAGCAGAAGCGTATGGCCATTCGTTCCGCCGTGAGCTTTATTTTTTAATCGTTCATGGATTTTATCACTTACTGGGGTATGACCATGATACGCCGGAGAATGAGCGGGTCATGTTTACCAAACAGGAAGAGGTTTTGCGAAAACATGGTATTGTTAGGTGACAGGAAAGATGGACGAATGGAAAAGGCTGTCTTGTAGCTTTCAGTACGCCTTTGAGGGAATCATAAGGGCATTCAGGGAAGAAAAAAATATGCGGATTCATGGGTGGATGGCCCTTTTGGTCCTCCTTGTCAGCCTGTGGGCCGGGCTGTCTTGGATGCAGATTCTCATCCTCCTTTTTATCATCCTGTCCGTATTTATTTTGGAATTGATCAATACCGCCATTGAGGCGATCGTTGATCTAACCACACAAGATTTCCACCCATTGGCCAAAAAGGCAAAAGATGCCGGAGCCGGTGCGGTTTTGCTCGCTGCCTTTTTCTCCGTCCTCATCGCCTTTACCCTCCTGAGCCAGCCCTTGCTCATGAAAGTATCTCAGTTTCATTTTATTCTATATACGAATATCCTTCCAACGGCCTGGGGAAAATCAGCTTTTCTATTGATTCTTCTTTTCCTTTTTTTCCTTCTTTATCGACTGCGTATCTGGAAAGGGAAAAAAGAGACTTTCCTCGTGCCTATTTTTCTTGGTTCCACTCTTCTCTTTATTTTGGGTCGTCTCCCTTTTTTTCAGGCGACTGGATTCTTTCTTCCCATTGTGGTAAACATTTTTATGAGAAGAGGTAAATCACTCTTTTACGCATGGTTAGAATGGCTCGTTATTTTTCTTTCCCTAAATCTTTTGGCTTTCCTTTTCATTAGACCAATATGGTGAAGGAGATATTGGATATGTTTTCCAAAGAGGAATTGGTTAAAAAAGCTTTAGCAGCCAGGGAAAAGGCGTATGTCCCCTATTCAAATTTTCCGGTGGGGGCGGCCCTTATCACCAAGGAAGGGAAAATTTTTACCGGCTGCAATATTGAAAATGCCGCTTTTCCTGTGACCTGCTGTGCGGAAAGGACCGCGCTCTTTAAGGCGGTATCGGAGGGGGAGCGTTCATTTGAAGCATTGGCCGTTGTTGCGGATACGGACCGTCCCGTCTCCCCTTGTGGCTCATGCCGTCAGGTTTTGGCGGAATTTTGTCCTCCTGAAATGCCTGTTTATCTGGCCAATTTAAGAGGGGAAGTGGAAATTATGGATGTCGCTTCTCTTCTACCTGGGGCATTCGGAGCGAAGGATTTGATGAAGGGATGAAGAACCTTTATGAAGGGAAAAAATCCGGATTTGTGGCTTTGATCGGGCGTCCCAATGTGGGAAAGTCTACGCTGATGAACCAGATGGTCGGCACGAAGATCGCCATCATGTCGGATAAACCGCAGACTACCCGAAATCGGATCCGAGGGATTTTAACCCGGGAGGAAGGGCAGATCATCTTCCTGGATACTCCGGGCATACATAAGCCGAGAACCAGGATGGGGCAATATATGATGAAGGTGGTAGATCAATCGATCCGGGAAGTGGACCTCCTCCTTCTCCTGATAGATGTGGAAGCTGGAATTGGGCGGGGGGATGAGGAAATCATGAACCGATTAAAAGGGACGTCGATCCCCATCATCTTGGTGCTGAACAAGATTGACAAGATTGCTCCGGAAGCCCTCCTTCCCTTGATCGATCATGTACGCCATTTCCTTTCTTTTGCCGAGATCATCCCGGTTTCCGCTCTCAACGGAAATAATGTGGAGCATTTGATTCAAACCCTCTATCGGTATCTCCCCGAAGGACCCTATTATTTCCCACCCGATCGGAAGACGGATCAACCGGAAACCTTCTTGGTGGGTGAGTTGATTCGGGAGAAAGCGTTAAACCGCTTAAGGGAGGAAGTTCCCCACTCCATCGCCGTAGAGATCGAAGAATATGCGGAGAGGGAGCACGGAACTTTATATATTCGGGCCGTTCTCTATTGTGAGAGAGAATCCCAAAAAGGAATCCTGATTGGAAAAGAGGGGAAAATGCTGAAGGAGATCGGGCAAGCGGCACGACGGGATATTGAATCTCTTTTTTCCACGAAGGTATTCCTCGATTTGTGGGTCAAGGTAAAAGAAGATTGGCGAAACCGGGAAGGGATCTTGCGGCAACTTGGATTTCGCGAAGATTAAACCAATTTTTCCATAGCATAAGCGTGTTCACAAAGGTGAATCTAAAGATATCCTTACCCCTTTCTTTACGATTCTCGAACCCTCACTGTTGGGACATCAACCAATTCGTCCCTTAAAGAAAGGATGATGGGTATGCAGGATTTTTCGTGGAATGTTTTTGCAGCAACGGGTAATATCGAATCCTATCTGCTGTACAAAGAACACGAAAGGTTGGTTTCAGGAAAAGAAGAGCGTGAGGGGAAAGAAGAGCAGAAAGAGGAGACGTAAAGGAAGAGCGGGAAATACCATGGTTTACAAGGTAGAAGGAATTGTTATCCACTCCCTGGATTACGGAGAGGGGAGCAAAATATTAACGATTTTTACGAAAGAATTGGGGAAAATTTCCGTGCTGGCGAAGGGCGCAAAGAAGACAAAATCTCGTTTCTCTGCCGTTTCGGAATTATTTACCTATGGAGCTTTCGTATTTTACCAATCCGGGAAAGGATTGGGGAATTTGAACCAAGGGGATGTGTTATACTCTTTTCGACACATTCGGGAGGACATCTTCCGCTCAGCATGGGCTTCCTATCTCGTGGAAATCGTGGACAAAAGCGTCGAAGAGCAGGTTAGCTTTCCTGAACTTTTTACGCTCTTATATCAATCCTTACTTGCCCTCGATACGGGCAAGGATATGGAGATTGTCGCTCGAATCTTTGAGCTCCAATATTTAGGATTCATGGGAAACGACCCGGAACTCTTTTCCTGCAGCATATGCCGCCGTTCCGATCTTCCCCTGGTCGCCTTTAGCGTAAGGGAAGGGGGATTCCTTTGCGATGGATGTCTTTCAAAGGATCGTGAAGCCTTTCCCCTCGCACCCGTTTCGGTTCGTCTCATCCAAACGCTCAGGCGTATCCCCGTCGCCAGACTAGGAGAAGTAGAGATCAAGGTGGAAACGAGGAATCAGATCAGGAGAGTAATCCAATCTTTCATGGATACCTATCTCCCCCTTTCGTTGAAGTCAAAGCGGGTGTTGGACCAATTAAGCAAAGGCTACACCCCATGAGGGATTATGAAGACTTTGACAAAGGGAAAGGATTAAGGTATAAATGAAAGTAAACAGATCACATCGATTTTTATGCGATGAAGAACAGGAGTATCTAACTATGCCGCTTGTAGCGAATCGGGGAGGGTGAAAGCCCGGTGCGGTATTTTAGAGAAGGGCGGTTCGGAGCAGCATGTTGAGAAAAGAGGGTAGGCGTCGTCTTACCAAATAGGGTGGAACCGCGGGAGTCATCTCGTCCCTATGCTGATGAGCAGGATAGGGACGAGTTTTTATATTTTATGGAGGTGTATCAATGAATTTCCAGGAAATCATCCTAACATTACAAGATTACTGGGCGAAACAGGGGTGTGTAATCGTGCAGCCCTATGATGTGGAAAAAGGGGCAGGAACGATGAATCCCATGACCTTCCTCCGTGCCATCGGTCCTGAGCCTTGGAATGTGGCTTATGTGGAACCTTCACGCCGTCCTGCCGATGGACGATATGGGGAGAACCCCAATCGTCTTTATCAGCATCATCAATTTCAAGTGGTGATGAAGCCGTCTCCGGACGACATTATTCCACTTTATCTGGAAAGTTTAGGGGAATTAGGAATTCATCCGTTGGAGCATGATATCCGTTTTGTGGAAGATAATTGGGAAGCGCCTACGCTGGGAGCTTGGGGATTAGGATGGGAAGTTTGGCTGGACGGGATGGAAATTACCCAATTTACCTATTTTCAACAGGTCGGGGGAATGGATATGTCCCCGGTTGCCGTCGAAATAACGTATGGCTTAGAACGCCTTGCCTCCTACATCCAAGATAAGGAGAATGTCTTTGATCTCATCTATGTCGACGGAGTTACCTATGGTGACGTCTTTCATCAGCCTGAATATGAACATTCAAAATACTCCTTTGAATTAAGTGAGCCGGAACTTCTCTTTCAGCTTTTCTCCATGTATGAGCAAGAGGCGTTAAGATCCCTGGAAGCGAACCTGGTCTTTCCCGCCTATGATTATGTACTGAAATGTTCCCACACGTTTAACCTTATGGAGGCAAGAGGAGCCATCAGTGTGACGGAAAGAACAGGATATATCGCCCGTGTCCGGAACTTGGCCAGGGAATGCGCCCGCACCTATTACAACGAGAGAGAGCGGCTAGGATTTCCCATGCTCTCAGATAAGGAGGCCATAAAATGAGTCGGGATCTGCTCATAGAGATTGGTTTAGAAGAAGTGCCTGCTCGGTTTCTTCCCGAAGCCATCGCCCAATTTAAAGAGAAGATGATCCGCTTTTTAGAAAACGCCAGAATCTCCCATGGGGCGGTAAAGTCGTTTGCTACACCCCGACGTTTCGCATTGCTTATTTCAGAGGTGGCTGAGAAACAAGAAGATTTGCTGGAGGAGATTAAGGGTCCGGCAAAGAAAATCGCCGTCGATGAAAAGGGGAACTGGACGAAGGCCGCATTAGGTTTCGCCAAAGGAAAGGGAGGAAGGGTGGAGAATCTTTTCTTCAAGGAGGTTAAGGGAGAAGAAGTTCTTTTCTTGCGGAGGGAAGAGAGAGGAATTGAAACAAGGGCGATCCTTCCTGAAGTAGCATCGGTGATTCGGGGACTCTCCTTTCCAAAGAACATGAAGTGGGGGAGGGAAGAGCTTCGATTCGTCCGGCCGATTCGCTGGCTTCTTTTTCTTTATGGAAACGATGTGATTCCTTTGGAGTTGGCAGGGGTAAAAAGCAACCGTTTTTCCTATGGGCATCGCTTTTTGGGAGGGAAAGTAGAAATTCGGGAACCCGCCGAATACGAGGGGAAGCTAAGAGCCTCTTACTGTATTGTAGATCCGGAAGAGCGGGAAAAAATGATTCTGGAAGGGTTAAGGAAACTGGAGGAGGAACATCGTTGGCACATTCCTTTGGATCGTGAGCTTCTTCAAGAGGTTGTACATCTGGTTGAATATCCCACTCCACTCTACGGCTCCTTTAATCCCTCTTTTCTCCAGATTCCTAAAGAGGTCCTCATTACGACCATGAAGGAACATCAACGCTATTTCCACGTGGAGGGGGATCATGGAGAACTCTTACCTTATTTTGTGACGGTTCGGAACGGAAATGATGTGGGGCTTGAACTGGTAAGGAAGGGGAATGAAAAGGTTCTAAGTGCCCGCCTTGCCGATGCTCGTTTCTTTTACGAAGAGGATCAAAAATTGTCGATCGATGAGGCGCTTAAAAAGCTCGAACATGTGGTTTATCATGACGAATTGGGAACCATCGCCGATAAGGTGCGGAGAATTCGGGAGCTTTCCGGTGAATGGGCAGAAATATTAAAACTGAACGAAGAGACCGTGGAGAAGATTGACCGTGCTGCCCTCATTTCCAAATTTGACTTGGTCACGCATATGGTCTATGAATTTCCGGAGCTGCAAGGACGGATGGGTCAAGTATATGCCTTATTGCAAGGGGAAGGTGAAGAGGTGGCTCAAGCGATTTTCGACCATTATCTTCCCCGTTTTGCCGGTGATGCATTGCCTTCCGGCGATGTAGGGGCGTTAGTGGCATTAGCGGATAAAATCGACACTCTGGTCGGTTCGTTCGCCATCGGGATCATTCCTAGCGGGTCCCAAGATCCTTATGGTCTTCGGCGCGCCGCCCAAGGTGTGGTGCAAATATTAGTGGATCGAGCCTACCCGCTAACATTGGAGCAAATGTTCGATAGCAGCATCCATATTTATCGCCAAACCTCAAAACTTAGGTTTGATGAAGAGGCTTTAAAGAAGGAACTTAGGAACTTTTTCCATTTGCGCCTTCGTAATCTGTTGCAAGAAGAGGGGATTCGTCATGATGTGGCAGAGGCGATCCTCGGAGCCCCGGTGGGGAAACTGCGTCGCATGGTAAATAAGGCAAAGCTCCTTGAAGAAAAGATGAAAGAGGCTGCTTTCAAAGCGGTTGTGGAATCGATCATCCGTGTACATCATTTAGCTTTGAAAGCAGAGAAAAAAGAGATTGACCCAAGCTTGTTTATGGAGGAAAGCGAAAAGAGATTATGGGAAGGTTTCCTGCAGCTAGAAAGTAGAGTAAAAGCGGCCGAAGAGCGGGAGGGGGATGAAGAGATCCTTGATTCTTTTGCTACGCTAAAAGAGAGCATTGACCAATTCTTTACCGATGTGATGGTCATGGTTGAGGAGGAGAAGGTAAGGAATAATCGCCTCGCTCTTTTGGCTCTTTTATCTTCCCTTTTCTATCGCTTTGCAGATTTTGAAAAGCTGGTTTTTTAGCTTCTTTTGCCATACGGCTCATTCGATTCGGAGGTTATAAATAGAGTGCGGGAGGAGGAATTCCTCCCTTTTTTTATGGGAAAGTTAAATAATTAACTTGCTTAAATATTAATTAGGATTATAATAAGAGTATCGTCTGTTTATTCCGTAAGAAGGCATGATCAGGAACGGTGGAGAAAGGAGGTGAATTAACGTGGACAGGGAAGTGATGATAGGAACGCTTATCCAATTGCTTCACCGCTTTTTTCGCAAGATAAAGTTGGAGATGAATCAACTGGATGAGGAGTTGACCGTCTCCGACTTTCATGTTTTAAAGATCATCCACGAAGAAAGTCCTGTAAATATATCAGAAATCGCCAAGCGCTTACAAGTTTCCCTAAGCCATGTGACGAACATTTCGGACCGCCTCATCAACAAGGGGCTGATTGACCGAATCCGGTCTCATGAAGATCGAAGGGTCGTAATGCTTACTATTCTTCCCCGTGGGGAAGAGATGATGAGTGAGTTGCAAAGGCGGCGAATAGAGTATTTAAAACATCTATTGGAGAACGTGAGCGATGAGGAATTAGAGGAACTGATTACGATCTTTGCAAAAATTTTTAAATCCTAAAAGGTGTTCGTACTGCTTTTTATTTTCTGATCGTTGTTGATGTATGTCCGGACGACTCAGATGGCAGATGAATAAAACGAAGAAGCATAGAAAGAGACAGGAGGATGGAGAACGTGACCAATTTTCGCCGTATGTTTTTATTTAACCTGATCGCCCTCATCATTCTGGTAGGAGGGGGATTTGTTGCCTATTCCTTCTATAACGAAAGTTTAAATTATTTGAAGACCGATAATGCCCGAATCGAAGGGCAGGCCATCTCCATCTCCTCCCCTGCGGCCGGAAAATTGGTGGCATGGGACGGGGTGATCGGGAAGAAATATAATGCCGGAGAGACGATTGGAAAGGTGGAAGTCGTCTCCCAATCCCCAACCGGTGAACCTGTGGTTCGCACATTGGACATAACGATCCCCCAAACAGGGACCATTGTGACCAGTTCTGCCGTCCCCAATTCTTATGTAGCCCCCGGCGTTCCGTTGGCACAGGCTTTTGATTTGGACCATCTGTGGGTAACCGCCAATATTAAAGAGACGGATATTAACGATATTCAAGTGGGAAATTTGGTGGACGTTTATGTCGATGCATATCCCGGGACAACTTTAAGTGGGAAAGTAGATCAGATTGGCCTTTATACGGCAAGTACCTTTTCCCTTTTGCCAAGCGGGAACACATCAGGAAATTACACCAAGGTGACCCAGGTGATCCCTGTCCGCATTACTTTAGACGGATATAAAGGCTTAAACCTCGTGCCGGGTTTAAATGTTACCGTGCGGGTGAAAAAATAGGAGGTGTCCTTCATGAATTTCCTCCTGATCGGATATGTCTTCTTCTCACTTCTCCTTCTTATTGGGATGAATCTTTGGTTAAGGCGTACAGGAAAGAGCCGAGTAAGGACAGAAAAAGAGAAAACGCCCCATCACCCCATGATTTCGAATGAAGAAGAGATGCTTAATGACGTAAGGAGAAGGGATCTCGCCTCTTCGGTTCTTGAATTCAATGGAGATGAAACAGGATGGCCGAAGGAAAAGGAGGTTCCCTCGTCTTTCGACGAACACGAGGGGGTCGGGAAGAGGGGAGAGCGGAAGAAAGAAAGAGGGAGCGGGGAAGCTCAGATTAAGCCCTTTCAGATCATGACGGTCTTTATCATCGGAGCCTTCGCCACATTTTTAAACCAAAGTTTATTAAATGTGGCGCTTCCGCACATGATGAATGACTTAAATGTTACCGCCAATACCATTCAATGGCTGGTTACCGGCTACATGTTGGTCAATGGGGTCCTGGTTCCGGTCAGCGCTTACTTGGTGCAAACGTTCTCGACGAGAAAACTTTTCTTGGGAGCCATGCTCTTTTTCACGATCGGTTCGGTGATCAGCGGATTTTCGCCCAATTTTTCCTTTCTCTTGATCGGAAGGCTGATCCAGGGGGTAGGGGCAGGTATCGTGATGCCCCTAATGATGAATGTCTTTCTCACCATTTTCCCGCCCGAACAAAGGGGGAAGGCGATGGGGGTCATGGGATTGGCCATGATTTTTGCCCCGGCGGTGGGCCCTACCCTTTCCGGTTGGGTGGTAGAGCATCTTCACTGGAGATGGTTATTCTTCATCGCCATCCCCTTTGCATTGTTTGATCTGATTCTTGCCGCCTTCTGGTTAAAAGATGTGATCAAACTAACGAAACCGAAATTAGACCTGTTTGGAGTGGTCACTTCTACCATAGGGTTAGGAGGCCTTCTTTACGCTTTTAGCCGTGCAGGTTCAATAGGTTGGGGAAGCGGGGAGGTGAAATGGACCATCGCGGTAAGCGTGATCGTGCTTATCTTCTTCGTCTGGCAGCAGCTTACCACAAAACATCCTTTACTGGAACTAAAGGTCTTTAAATATGATGTATTTCTCCTCACCAATGTGATTGGGGCACTCATCAACATGGCCATGATGGGGGCAATGGTCTTGCTTCCCATCTATCTGCAGTCGATTCGGGGCTTCACACCGATTGAAGCAGGACTTCTTCTCCTTCCCGGGGCTCTCTTAATGGGAATCATGTCTCCCATCTCCGGAGCCCTGTTTGACCGTTTCGGGGCGAGGTGGTTGGCGGTGGCCGGACTTACGGTAACCATTTTTACCACCTGGGAATTTACGAAATTGACTTCGGAGACGGGGTATCCTCATATTCTGCTCCTCTATACGCTTAGAATGTTTGGCATGTCCCTTCTTATGATGCCTGTCATGACGGAAGGAATGAACCAACTTCCCCGCCATTTAACTAGTCACGGAACGGCGATGACCAATACGATCCGAATGGTCGCAGGATCGTTAGGAACGGCCCTCCTGGTAACCATCATGACGAACCGGACCACCTTTCACCAGGCCTCTTATGCCGATGTATTAACTTCTACCAACCCGGTACTGACGGGGGAATGGCAGCAATTGGGCAATTCTTTCGCGATGGGAATGCATCTTTCTTCACAGAGTGGAAACGTAATAGCCGCCCAATGGATGAGCGGTCTTGTGGCGAAGGAATCCGTCATCCAAGGAATAAACGATTCGTTCGTATGGGCCACCTGGATCGCGGTGATCGCCCTCATCCTCTCCTTCTTTATCAAGAGAGTAAAGGTGGAGGAGAAACCACACGTAGGAAGGAAAATCGAAGGCGAATTTGAGCCGGTGCCATTGCATAAAAATGACAAGGAATTGCTTCCTTCCCGTTCCTGAGAAGGCCAATTGAAACGAAGTTTTACTCCCCTGATCTGTTAAGGGGGGATTTTTTTGCTTTGATATACTATTGAACTTTTTCCCAAAGAGATTTAGTATATACTATATAAGGGGTAAACCGTAAATAGTATAACATAATCAAGGGAAACAAGCTGAGGTGATTCCCATCGAATTATCAAAGAGACAAGAGCAAATTCTAAAGATCGTTCAGGAGAGGGGGCCAATTACCGGAGATCAGATTGCAGAGCATCTCCATCTTACCCGGGCCACATTAAGGCCGGATCTGGCGATTCTCACCATGTCGGGTTTTTTGGAAGCAAGGCCAAGGGTGGGTTATTTTTATACCGGGAAGACGGGAAATCGCTTGCTCAGTGAGCATATTCGCAAACTAAAGGTGAAAGATTATAAAGCGCCTCCTGTGGTGGTGCATGAACAATCCAGCGTCTATGAGGCGATTGTTACCCTTTTTCTTGAAGATGTGGGGACCCTTTATGTTTTAAACAAGGATAACTTATTGGCCGGAGTTGTCTCCAGAAAAGATTTGCTTCGGACATCTCTAGGGAACAAAAACTTAGAAGATGTCCCGGTGGGTATCATTATGACCCGCATGCCCAATGTGATCACCGTAGGACCGGAGGATTCCATCTTTGAGGCGGCGAACAAGTTGATTGAAAACCAAATCGATTCCTTGCCGGTGGTCATTCCCGTGGAAGGGATGAAAAATGCCTTGCAGGTGGTGGGCCGTTGTACGAAAACGACCATTGCCCGTGCTTTTGTTCAGATGGGAAAAGAGGAAGTGATTTAGGAGGGATTTACCATTTCTACAGATCATGACCGAAAATTTTACCTTTATGTGTTGTCCGATTCCGTTGGAGAAACGGCGGAATTTGTGGCTCGAGCCGCAGCCAGCCAGTTTGATGGACATGGGATTGAAATCCGGCGTATCTCTTTTATTGATGATGAGAGCACCGTCGATGAGGTTATTGCTTCCGCGAAAGAAAACGAGGCGGTAGTGGTCTACACCATCGTTGTTCCTCGGTTGAAGGAACACCTCATTCGTGTAGCCAGACGGGAAAAAGTTCCCGTGGTCGATATCATGGGTCCAATTATTTCACGTTTATCAAAGAAGATGAGGATTCCACCCAAGTATAAGCCGGGTTTGGTTCATCAATTGGATGAGGATTATTTTAAGAAAGTGGAAGCGATAGAATTTGCTGTAAAATATGATGATGGCAAGGACCCGAGGGGTATTCTCCGTTCCGATGTGGTCCTTATTGGAGTTTCCCGCACCTCTAAAACGCCTTTATCCATGTATCTTGCCCATAAACGCCTTAAGGTTGCCAATGTGCCTTTAGTTCCAGAGGTTCCTCCTCCGGAAGAGCTCTTCATGATTCCTCCGAAGAAATGTATCGGCCTAACGATTAATCCGGAACATCTTAACAACATCAGAACCGAACGGTTGAAATCATTGGGGCTTACCGCCCAAGCGAATTATGCCAGTCTCGAGCGAATCCTGTATGAGCTGGAATATGCGGAGAAAATTATGAAACGAATCGGATGTCCTGTGATTAACGTGACGAACAAGGCGGTTGAAGAAACGGCCAATATAATCCTTGAGGTGATAAAAGGAGGAAGAATTTAAGATGACGAATATGGGGAAAAAGTATGTCTATCGTTTTTCAGAGGGAAACAGGGAGATGAGAGAACTTCTCGGTGGCAAGGGAGCAAATCTAGCAGAAATGACTCGGGCCGGACTTCCTGTTCCACCTGGATTTACCATCACGACGGAGGCTTGTAATGCCTATCACGAGATGGGGAAAGTCCTTCCGGAAGGGCTCATGGAAGAAGTAGATACGGCCTTAACCTTGCTGGAAAAGGAGATCGGGAAGGAATTTGGAAATGCGGAGAATCCTCTCCTTGTCTCTGTTCGTTCCGGAGCCGCTTTTTCCATGCCCGGGATGATGGATACGATCTTAAATCTGGGATTAAATGATGAAACCGTGGAAGGTCTTGCGAAACTTACAGGAAATCCCCGCTTTGCCTATGACTCCTATCGCCGTTTCATCCAGATGTTTTCCGATGTGGTGCTTGGATTGGACGAATATCTCTTCGAAGAGGTGATTCGGAATCGGAAGGAGGCAAAAGGGGTTAAGCACGATCCTGACTTAAAAGCTTCCGATTGGCAGGAAGTGATATACCAATTTAAGGAAATCGTAGAAAAAGAGATCAAAAAGCCGTTTCCTCAGGATCCTGCGGAACAACTTCGGCTCGCCATTCAAGCCGTTTTTGACTCCTGGAATAATCAGCGGGCCATCGTCTATCGAAAAATCCATAAAATTTCCGACTCTTTAGGGACTGCGGTAAATATTCAATCCATGGTATTTGGGAATATGGGGAATGATTCAGGGACAGGGGTGGCTTTCACCCGGAATCCTTCCACCGGAGAAAAAGAACTGTACGGAGAATTCCTCATCAATGCCCAAGGGGAGGATGTGGTTGCCGGGATTCGTACCCCTCAGCCCATTTCAAAGTTGAAGGAGCTCCTCCCGGGAGTTTATCGGCAGTTCGAAGAGATTTCTCACCAGTTGGAGAGACATTATCAGGATATGCAAGATATCGAGTTTACTGTAGAACGGGGGAAACTCTTTATCTTGCAGACTCGGAACGGTAAGAGGACAGCCCAGGCTGCGGTGAAAATCGCCGTTCACATGGTTCATGAAGGGTTAATTACGAAGGAAAATGCCCTCTTGCGGGTAGATCCGGATCAGTTAAATCAACTCCTCCATCGGCGGGTCGATGATCGGCAAGCGTTACAAGTCTTGGTGAAAGGATTGCCGGCTTCCCCGGGAGCGGCCACAGGAAAGGTGGTCTTTGATGCCGACGAGGCGGAAGAGATGGCGAAACAGGGGATGAAAGTGATTCTGGTTCGTCCTGAGACGACACCGGAAGATATTCACGGGATCGTCGCCTCCCAAGCAGTTGTAACAAGTCGGGGTGGGATGACAAGCCATGCTGCCGTGGTGGCTAGGGGGATGGGGAAACCTTGCATCGCCGGTTGTGAAGAGATGAAAATCGACTTAAATAAAAAAGAGTTTCAAGTAGGGTCGATTGTGGTAAAACAGGGAGAGATCATCTCGGTTGATGGAGGAGCGGGAAATGTGATGTTAGGAGAGGTTCCTCTCATCGATCCCGTTCTCTCCGATGAGTTTTCAGAGCTTCTCGGCTGGGCAGATCAATATAGAACACTCGGTGTTCGTGCCAATGCCGACACCCCCGTCGATGCGAGAAAATCGAGGGAGTTCGGCGCAGAAGGTATTGGGCTTTGCAGAACGGAGCATATGTTTTTGGCTCCAGACCGGGTGCCTGTGGTTCAGGAAATGATCCTAGCCGAGACGATGGAGGAAAGGCAGAAAGCATTAAGTAAGCTTCTTCCTATGCAGCAAGGGGATTTCTATGAGATTTTGAAAGAGATGGCGGGGCTTCCTGTAACCATTCGCCTGCTCGATCCACCTCTCCATGAGTTCCTTCCCAACCTGGAAGACCTGCTCCTGGAAGTGGATCGCCTGCGCCGGGCACCGGAGACGGATAAAATCCTCCTCAGGGAGAAGGAGGATCTCCTGCGAAAGGTGAAAAGCATGCACGAGATGAACCCTATGTTAGGTTTAAGAGGTTGCCGATTAGGGATCATGCACCCGGAAATATATGCCATGCAGGTAGAAGCGATCTTTAATGCAGCTTTCCAGTTAAAAGAAGAAGGAATACCCACGGAGCCGGAGATTATGCTTCCTTTGGTCGGGCATGTAAATGAACTCTCCCTACTGCGAAAAATGGTGGATGAAACCTATGCCAGGGTGAAGGAAAAACATGTAGGAGAGATTCGCTATACCGTCGGCACGATGATTGAGATTCCCAGAGCCGCGCTTACCGCTGACCAAATCGCCCGTGAGGCTGATTTCTTCTCGTTTGGAACGAACGATTTAACCCAAACCACCTTTGGATTTAGCCGGGATGATGCAGAGGGCAAGTTCCTCCAATATTACTTGGACCATAAGGTGCTTCCGGAAAACCCCTTCATTGTCCTTGATCGGGAAGGGGTAGGCAAATTGGTTGAAACAGGAGTGAAATTGGGACGTTCCGTAAAAGATGGGTTAAAAACAGGGATTTGCGGGGAACATGGCGGCGAGAAAAGTTCTATTGAATTCTGCCATTTGACTCAGTTGAACTACGTAAGTTGTTCTCCATATCGAGTTCCTTTAGCCCGCTTAGCGGCCGCCCAAGCAGCCCTGCGACATGGAGCGGCTAAGGAAGCGTTGAAGGAATCTGTCGTTCATTAATGGAAAGTCTATACCCCATTAAGATCTTGATGAAAAAACCCTGCTCACGAAGAGCGGGGTTTTTTCCAATTGAGCAATACACCCAAGGGAAGGCACCTGCATACGGTATATTGACCTAAAGAAGAGAAAGGAGCATTTTCAATGTCTGAAGAGAAACATATCATTGAGAAAGGGATTCTCTCGGAACCCCCTTTTTACCAAGCTTCACCCTCAGATGCCTTCCGACAGGAAACGTTTTCTACGGATGCCTCTCTCTATTCTTCTCAACCCCTCTATACCGCTTCTTATCCCAATCCACTCCATCTTCCCAGCTATTCTGTGTCGGCAAATTGGTCTTACCCTTCGTATCCTGTCTATCCTATTGTTAGCCCATGTGACGTAATGATGGTGGTTCGCCCGGCCGTAAAACATGGACTTCAGGGTATGGAGAGGTCAATCAATCCACGGAAAACCTTAAATGAAACGGCGATGATTGCCTACCTGCTTGGCGCTGGTTTTGATTATCGTTCGGCAGAATACCTTGTGGAATCTTGGGAAATCGGAGATATGCCCTTTGATCAAGAAACGAGATAATGAATGAGGAGCCGAAATCGGGCTCCTACCTACATAAGTTGTTTAGAAAATGTTAAATACGCAATATTCTAAGAAGGAATTCCTTTGTTTGTGTAGAATACTATAATCTCGTGAATCGAAAAGGGGATTGAAACTTAGAAAGAAAGAAGGATATTGTAGATTGATGGCGAATTACTTTTTTATCCGAATGGAGAAGGGAATGATTTGGCATGCCATCCATTCCTGAAGAGATCATTGAGAAAGTACGACTCGCCCATGACATCGTTGATGTGGTGAGCCAATATGTCTCTTTGCGGAAGAGTGGAAAAAGATATATGGGCTTATGTCCCTTCCATTCCGAAAAAACCCCATCCTTTACCGTTGTCCCCGATAAACAGTTTTTTTACTGCTTTGGTTGCCATGTGGGAGGAGATGTCCTGAAGTTTATCATGGAGATCGAAGGTTTTTCCTATGTGGAATCGATTCAATACCTTGCCGAAAAAGCGGGAATTCCTTTGCCTGAGATGGAAATGCGGGTGCAGTCGGAAGAGGATTTAAAAAAGGAGAGGATGAGGGAAGCGCATCTTCTGGCAACAAAATATTACCATCATGTTTTAAATTATACACGAACTGGAGAAACTGCAAGAGAATACTTGAAAGGGCGTGGGCTTGATTTTAACACCATCCGTACTTTCCAAATCGGCTATGCGCCGGGAAAGGATTATCTGACGAGATTTCTAACAAAAAAAGGATTTGATCCCGATGAAATGGTGGAAGCCGGTTTATTAATCAAAAGTGAAAAGGGGAACTTGTATCGGGATCGATTTGCTGACCGGATTCTCTTTCCCATAGAAGATCTAAAAGGACAAGTCGTCGGTTTTAGCGGTAGAACCCTTGGGGATGGAAAGCCAAAATATTTAAATACCCCGGAAACCCCTCTTTTCCGTAAAAGCTCGATCCTCTTTAATTTCTACAGAGCGAAAAAAAGTATTCGAAGCAGCGGACAAGTTATTCTCATGGAAGGTCATATGGATGTGATCACCGCTTATCAAGCAGGAATTGAAAACGTGATTGCCTCTCAAGGAACTTCTTTTACCGAGGAAATGGCGCGATTTTTGCGCAGATATGTGGAGCAAGTTACGCTTTGCTACGATGGGGATGAGGCCGGGCAGGATTCAACATCACGGGCCGCTACGATCTTGGAGGAACACGGTTTAAGCGTAAGAGTCGCTTTATTGCGGGATGGAAAGGATCCCGACGAGTATATTCGACTCTATGGAGGAGATCGTTTTCGCGTCGAGATCCTAAAATCGTCCGTCCCATTCATTACTTTTCGCCTGGATAGGCTGAAAAGAGGGTTGAATCTCCAAGATCCTCAGATTCGTAGTAAATATGTAGAAAAAGCCCTCGCTGAAATTTCCATGCTTTCCAGTGCGATTGAAAGGGAAGAATATTTGAATGCTTTAGGAAATGAATTCCAAATTCCGTTACAGGTGTTAAGAAAAGAATTGGAGAAAATCGTCAGAAAGAATCTCCGTGATGAAAAAAGAAGGGATATGTCTGTAAATAAGTGGAATAATAAGATGGATATCAGCATATCCTCCAGTGAAAAGAGGCTAAAACCGGCCTTTGTGAATGCGGAGCGGAAGCTGCTTGGTCTCATGATAAAGCATCCGGAGATCATCCCTCGCGTGATGAATGATTTGGGGGGGGCATTTAATGAAGAAGCGCATGTGGTTATTGCCGCGGAGATTTA
The DNA here is from genome assembly GCF_000510645.1 of Thermicanus aegyptius DSM 12793. NCBI lineage: Bacteria > Bacillati > Bacillota > Bacilli > Thermicanales > Thermicanaceae > Thermicanus > Thermicanus aegyptius. Next base: position 1,688,567 of record NZ_KI783301.1, read on the forward strand.
CGCCGGTTACTTAGACGGAGAGAAATATCTCCCTACAGCTATTCTTCACCGATTGGGGAATCCTGAACTTCAATCCCGGTTGACGGAAATTATTATGGAGGAGATGGATGAACCCATTTCAGATAAAGGATTGTCCGATTTAATCGAAGTAATCAAAGAGGTTCCGAAACAGAGGGAGCTGAATGTGATGATGAAAGAAAGAGCGATCGCTTTGGAGACCGGAGATTTAAGCAAAGCTCGCAGCCTAGACATACAGATAAGAGAAAGGCAAAAAAAAATGAAAAGGATTTTGCTACGGAGGTAACGCCATGGAAGGAGGGAAGAAGATGAACCATCAAAAAGTCCAAAATGAGGAGCTTACATTAGATCAGGTGAAACAGCAACTTATAGAAACGGGTAAAAAAAGAGGCTTTCTCACTTACTCGCTCATTATGGAGAAGCTCTCTCCTTTTGAACAGGATTCTGACCAAATGGATGAATTTTTTGACCAACTGAATGAACAAGGGATCGAGATCATTAACGAAATGGAAGATATTCATGAAAGATCGGTGGATGATGAGGAGGACATCACTCCCGATGACCTGGAAAACGAGGAAGAGTTTGACCTGAATGACCTTAGCATTCCACCGGGAATAAAGATTAATGATCCCGTGCGAATGTATCTGAAAGAAATTGGACGTGTGCCACTTCTTACCGCAGACGAGGAGATTGAACTGGCCAAAAGGATTGAACAAGGAGATGAAGCGGCAAAACGTCGCTTAGCGGAAGCGAACTTAAGGCTTGTGGTAAGCATCGCCAAACGGTATGTGGGTCGGGGAATGTTATTCCTTGACCTTATTCAGGAAGGGAATATGGGACTCCTCAAAGCGGTGGATAAATTTGACTACAATAAAGGATATAAATTTAGCACCTATGCAACGTGGTGGATTCGCCAGGCGATCACACGTGCCATCGCCGACCAGGCGAGGACGATTCGCATTCCCGTCCATATGGTGGAGACCATCAATAAACTGATTCGCGTCTCCAGACAACTTTTGCAGGAATTGGGACGAGAGCCTACCGCAGAGGAGATTGCAAAGGAGATGGAAATGTCTCCGGATAAAGTGAGGGAGATCCAAAAAATCGCCCAAGAGCCCGTCTCCTTGGAAACCCCGATCGGAGAGGAAGACGATTCCCATTTAGGGGATTTCATTGAGGACCAAGAGGCCCTCGCGCCTTCCGATGCTGCCGCTTATGAATTGCTAAAGGAACAATTGGAGGATGTATTAGATACCCTTACCGACAGGGAGGAAAATGTGCTGCGTCTCCGCTTTGGCCTGGATGACGGAAGGACCAGAACCCTCGAGGAAGTGGGTAAAGTTTTTGGTGTAACCAGGGAGAGAATTCGCCAGATTGAAGCAAAAGCCTTGCGTAAACTGCGCCATCCCAGCCGCAGTAAACGTTTGAGGGATTTTTTAGAATAAAGAACGTCAAGCCAACCTTCCTCAGGTTTGCAACGATGATTCCCTGGAGGGCTCGTCTTAGGACGGGCCTTTTTTTCAACGCCATTCTACCTTATTTTTATATAAAAAGCAAATAATAACAAATGAGTCGCATAAAAAAGGAATATGCACAAAAGAAAGAAGAGATAAAAAAGATTGATAAATCATCATTGTCATCATAAAATGAGGTAAGCAAGAAAACGCTTTCTTTCGGAGGGGATGAAATGAATTTTGAGCTTACCGTTGAACAGAAGATGATAAAAGATCTGGTGCGTCAATTTACCGAAGAGGAAGTGGCTCCAGGCGCTGTGGAACGGGACCGTACAGGGAGATTCCCTTTGGAGCTTATTCACAAAATGGCTCGGCTTGGGTTAATGGGACTTCCCTTTCCCGAGGAGTATGGAGGAGCCGGAGCGGATACGATCAGCTTTGCCATCGCCACTGAAGAATTAAGCCGAGGTTGCGGCTCGTTAGGGATTACCTATTCCGCTCACATTTCTCTGGGAGCCGCCCCCATCTATCTTTTTGGCACCCGTGAACAGAAATTACGTTATCTTCCTCAACTCACCCGGGGTGAGACCTTAGGCGCGTTTGCTCTTACCGAACCTCATGCCGGTTCCGACGCCGGAGGGACGGAGACGATGGCCGAAAAAATTGGGAATCAGTACCGCATCCGGGGCACTAAAGTATTTATCACCAACGCCGGTTATGCGAAGTTTATTGCCTTAACCGCAGTGACAGGAAAGAGTGAGAAGGGAAAAAGGATTAGTTCTATGATTGTCCCCACCGACTCCCCTGGGCTTACCATCCGTTCCTCTTATGAAAAAATGGGACTACACGCTTCAAATACGACGGAGATCATCCTGGAAGATGTTCCTGTGCCAACCGAAAACCTTTTGGGGGTTGAAGGGGAAGGATTAAAACAATTTCTCATCACGTTGGATGGGGGAAGAATCGGCATCGCAGCGATGGCGGTAGGCCTTGCTCAATCCGCTTTTGAAAAAGCGCTTCGTTATGCCAAAACAAGGGTTCAGTTCGGCACCGCCATCTCCAAGTTTGAAGCGATTCAGTTTAAGCTGGCGGAGATGGCTATGAAGATCGAATTAGCTCGTAATATGGTGTATAAAGCAGCCTGGTTGAAGGATCAAGGGAAACCCTTTACGAAGGAGGCTTCAATGGCGAAGTTGTATGCTTCCGAGATGGCGGTGGATGTGAGCGATGAAGCGATCCAAATCCATGGTGGTTATGGATATATGCGGGAATTTGAGGTGGAACGGATTTATCGGGATGCGAAGTTATTGGAAATTGGAGAGGGAACCTCCGAAATTCAGCATCTGGTGATCGCCAGGCAATTAGGCTTGTGATGGTGTGGTGGATTAAGCCACCGCATACAACATGTTTTCAGTTGGAAAGATGGAACAGAATCCGTATAATGGTAGGCGGAAGGAAAATAAGGAACGAAAAGATACCTGCATAAAAACGAAAAGGATTCGCTCGATGGATTGAGGATGATTGAAGACGTGAAGGAAACGTTTATTTCATGGGGAGGAGCGGCAAGATGAGACAACTGTCGAAACGGTTACGGTGTATCGCCGACCGCATCCCCCAAGGTGCCAGGGTGGCAGATATCGGTACGGATCATGCCTTGCTTCCAGTATATCTAGTTACGTCGGGAATTTCTCCTTTTTGCATTGGTGTAGAAGTAAACGAGGGACCTTTTGAAGCAGCCCGAAAACAGATAGAAAATTCGGGGCTTACGGACAAGATCTCCTTAAGAAAGGGGGACGGACTACTTGCTGTGGATTCGGGAGAAGTGGATGTCGTTGTGATTGCCGGGATGGGTGGGGCTTTAATTCGACAAATCTTGGTAAATGGAATGGAACGGCTGAAAGGAGTGAAAGCTCTCCTCCTTCAACCCAATGTCGATGCTCCCCTACTTCGCCGCTTTGGGGTGGAGTATGGCTTCATGCTTGTCGAGGAAGTGATCGTAGAGGATGGAGGGGAGTTTTATGAAATCCTCTCCTTCGTTCCTGGGACAGGTCCCCTACCTTATCAACGATTATCCCTACCCCTTGAATACCAATGGATGTTTGGCCCTTATCTATTGCAGAAAAAAGGAGAGGCATTTTTGAAGAAATGGGAGAGGGAATTGGAAAAAGTGGAGAAAATCTTATCCTCCCTTCGTCATGGAGAAACAGAGATGGCCCGGGAGAAAAGGCGCGCCTTTCAAAAAAAAAGGGAATGGATCAAGGAGGTATTGAGATGATTAGGGGAGAACAATTGGTCCAATGGATGGAAGAATGGGCTCCTAAGCACTTGGCGATGCCCGAGGATCGTATAGGGCTTCAGGTTGGCCGAATCGACCGGCCGATCCGACGCATCATGGTTACCCTTGATCTTCTGGAAAACGTTGCAGACGAAGCGGTTGAAAAGGGAGTAGATCTGATCATCTCCCATCATCCGCTGATCTATCATCCGTTAAAACAGATTCGCACCGACCTTTCCCAGGGACGAATCGTAAGTAAGCTTCTTAAAAACGATATTGCCGTTTATGTTTGCCACACCAATTTTGATGCTGCCGAAGGGGGGATGAATGACCTCATGGCAGACCGCCTTGGACTGATCGATCCGGAAGTCCTTTCTCCCTCTTATACGGAAGAGCTGCGTAAGATCGTCGTCTTCGTCCCACAGAACTATGTAGAGCAGGTCTTTCAAGCCTTAACCGAGGCCGGAGCCGGCTGGATCGGGAAGTACAGCCATTGTACTTTTCAAGCTGAGGGGATAGGGACCTTTCTCCCGCGAGCAGGAAGTCATCCTTTTATTGGGGAGGAGGGAAGGGTGGAGAAGGTATCGGAGATTCGCATGGAGAGTATTATTCGGAAAGATTCGCTGAAAAAGGTGATTTCCGCCATGCTGAAAGCTCATCCCTATGAGGAAGTTGCCTATGATGTTTATCCTGTGGAACAAACGGGCAAGGTATATGGGGTGGGTCGCATCGGTAGATTGGATCCCCCCCTTTCCCTCAGAGAGTTAGCCATAAAGGTAAAAGAAAGATTCTCGCTTCAAGGGGTTCGGATGGTGGGCGATACGAACCGCCTGGTGAAAAAGGTCGCGGTGTTGGGAGGATCAGGAAGAGATTTCATCGCCGAGGCGGCTAACAGAGGGGCGGATGTTTACATAACGGGAGATATTGGATACCACGATGCCCATGAGGCCATGAGCCGAAATCTGGCCCTGATCGATGGGGGGCATATCATGGAAAAAATCATGAAGGAAGGGGTTACCCAATTCCTGATGAAAAAGATCAGGGAAGTAGACCTGGAAACAGAGATTTTTCCTTCTGAAGCAAGGACGGATCCTTTTAACTTTCTCTAATATCCATGCTTCTGCGGAGGATCAAAGGAGAAGACTTAACTAGAGCATGGAGGAGGATGATGGAGAGAGCTCTTGATTCGACGTAAATCCCCATGATAGAATGAGTGGGCAATCTGTTCGTTGGTCGAATGATGAAGGGATGTTACTGCCTTGACGAAAAAGCATTTTCTCCATGGAGCTCTCCTATTGAGCATCGCAGCCTTAGTTTCAAAGATCCTCTCCATGTTTTATCGGATTCCTTTACAGCAAATGACTGGGGATACAGGCCTTGCTATGTATACGGCAGCTTATCCCATTTATACGACGATCGTCATTTTAGTGGTTTCAGGGATACCCATCGTTTTATCCAAGATGATCTCGGAACATTTGGCGGGCGGAACCTATCTGGAGATACGGCGAATCCTTTTGCTCTCCTTCATCTTTTTAAATAGCGTAGGGTTTGTATCCTTTCTCATTCTCTTCTTGGGAGCAGATCAAATTGCCCGTATGGTCGGCTGGGGGGAACTGGCCACATCGATCCGCGCCGTCTCCTTTGCCTTGCTCTTTGTTCCAACGTTGGCCATCCTCAGGGGTTATTTTTATGGGTACCAGGATCAAGCCCCTCCTGCCAATTCACAAATCCTGGAGCAGCTTTTTCGTGTGTTAACCATTGTTTTCTTGGCCTATTTCTTGGTAAAAGCAGGTTTCCCGCTCCATGTGGTCATTTCCGGAGCTACGTTTGGTACCGTGGTTGGCGTGTTTGCCAGTTTTCTCTACTTGCTGATTTCGGCAAGGAGATTTAAGGCAAAAGAAACGTTCCTAAAGCATAGAGAAGGGAGATCAACTTCCCTATCCAACGGACATCTGTTCCGGCAAATCGTCTTTTATACCATAGCGGTTAGCTTAAGCGCCTTAATGGTACCCCTATTGGGACTTGCCGATTCATTTACAGGAATCAAACTTTTACAATGGGCGACCGGTTCCTTAGAACAGGCGAAGGAGGCGTTTGGCGTCTATAGCCGTGGTCTTCCTTTTGTCCAATTCACAACCATATTTGCCAATTCATTAGGATTATCCCTCATCCCTCGCCTGGCCGAAGCGGATCAGACCAAGAATCATAAGGATGTCGTTTATGCCTCTTCATTAGCCCTTAAAATTACGGTTTTATTTGGTCTACCTGCAGCGGCCGGACTCGCTCTCCTCTCGGAGAATATTAATATCTTTTTCTTTGGAGATTCCGATGGTTCCTTCTCCATGTCGTTGTTATCTTTTACCTCCTTTTTTCTCACCATGGCAATCACCATCGTATCGATCTTGCAAGGGGTAGGAAAGATCTATTTGCCCGCATTACTCCTGGGAATTGTTTTCTTTATTAAAATCCTGCTCAACTATTGGTTGATTCCCCTTTACCAAATTAATGGGGCGGCCTTAGCCACCTTTTTCTCCTATATGCTCCTGTTCGTACTTAACGCGATCCTTCTCCAACGGTTTTTAGGTCGGGACTTTTCTTGGGGGAGCTTGCTCTTCCGCCCTGCTCTTGCCACTGCGGGAATGGCAGCGGCGCTCCTTATGCTAGAGGAAGGGTTTGCCCTCGGGCTTTTACCTCATTTCTCCCGGCTGGAAGCTGCAATTCGCCTTCTCCTCCTCATCCCCATAGGATCTGTCGTCTATGGAATCCTCCTCCTCCTGCTGAAAGGCGTAGAGCGGAGGGAGTTGGAGCGAATTCCTAAAATAGGGAATCTCCTTGTATTTTGGTTGACACGACTCCGGTTAATGGGGAAGTAGACGGTCATGGAAACTCGTCTTTTTTTTCACGTGGATGATGGGGAAGAGGGATGGCAGTTAAAAGGATACTTAAAGTCAAAACGGGTTTCCGTCTCTCTCCTTCGTCGCATAAAACGGGAAGGGTTACTCTTGTTAAATGGGGAAAGGGCGACGGTTCACCAAAGGGTGGCAAAAGGAGATCGGGTTGAGATTCTTTTCCCGGATCCGCCGCTTCCAATCGTGCCGCCAGAACCTATTCCGCTCTCCGTTCTTCTAGAGGATGAAGATCTTCTTCTCATCAATAAGCCGGCAGGAATCGCGGTGCACCCCACCTACAATTATTCTTCCGGAACGCTTGCCAACGGCATCTCTTATTATTGGGAAAAAAAGGGGGAGATGCGCCCTGTTCGACTTGTTCATCGCTTGGATAAAGAGACTTCCGGCATCCTTATCGTGGCGAAACATGCGTATGCCCAATATTTCTTAAGCGAAGGATACCGACAGGGAGAGTACCGGAAATGGTATGATCTCTTTGTCCACGGTTTGCTGGCGGAGGAGGAAGGATTTATTGAGCTTCCGATCGGACTTGCTCAGGGGTCGATCATTAAGCGAACCATACTTGCAGAGGGCCCCCCTGCCCGAACGAAATTCCGAGTGCGGAGACGTTATCCGAAATGGAACGTCACCTGGGTTGAAGCGGAACTCTTCTCAGGCAAGACACACCAAATTCGCGTCCATTTTTCCCACTTAGGTCATCCTTTGTTAGGCGACGATTTATATGGTGGCGAAAAGCGCTGGATGAAGCGTCAGGCTCTCCATGCGAGTAGGGTACATTTCCTGCACCCGCGGACGTTGAAGGCCATTCAAATGGAATCTCCCTGGCCGGAGGATTTACTCCGGTTAAAAGGTTTCCTCGAAAATGAAGAAAATGAAGCGAGGGATTTTTCGAAGAGGTGAATACATGTGAAATCTTTATCCTATGGGGAACCTCCGTACAGGGTTTGGATGGAAGCTCGTGAATGGGGGAAGGACCTTCAAGTTCTCATTGGAGGAGGAACGGTCCCTCACATTGGGGCCGTGGCTGTTTCCTATTGGGATGAAGGGATCCTGCGTACGGAAAGCATCCAATTGCCTCATCATAAGGAAGGTGAATTGGCGAAAAAGATCTCCGAACGCCTCACATCCTTCCTGAAACGGACCGTCTCTGTTTCGATCGGAATTCATATCGATCATGCAACGCAAGAGGAGATCCTGCTTCTGGTTAACCATGCGGAAGAATTGGTCAATCGGTACATGGAGTTGATTTCACCCGACGAAGCAAGAGATTCTTCATTGATGTAGAAAAATGGAACAATGGGGAATAAAGTAGGAATTTCGGTTCCCTTTGTGAGCCGTTCATGTCATAATGGGGGTATGAGGGGGTGGATGAGAGATGGAAAGGTTTGGAGAAAATGAACTGACTCATTTTAATGCCCAAGGCCACGCCCATATGGTGGATGTGACCGAGAAGCAAGTCACCTCACGAAAGGCGGTTGCTATCGGTTTGGTTCGCATGAAAAAAGAAACCTTAGATATCATACGAAGCGGGAATGTGAAGAAAGGGGATGTCCTATCCGTTGCTCAGATCGCGGGAATTATGGCAGCCAAAAGGACATGGGAAATGATCCCCATGTGTCATCCGATCCCCCTTACAGGGATCGATATCCGGTTTCAGTTCTTAGAGGAAGACGCCATTCGGATTGAGGCGACCGTCAAATCAGAAGGAAAGACGGGGGTCGAAATGGAGGCACTTACCGCAGTGCAGGTGGCGGGTCTTACCATTTATGATATGGTGAAAGCCATCGACAAAGAAATCATCTTAGGACCAACCCAACTTCTTTTTAAAGAGGGAGGGAAAAGCGGCATTTTTCGTCGGCAGGCGGATGAACGAGGGTTTGACCACGATGAAGGGTGAGGAGGGTTAAGATGTTAAGGGAAAGAAAACCCATTCCTGTTGAGGAAGCGCTTGTACGTATTTTGAGGAACGTAAAAACCTTGGGAACGGAAGAAATCCCTTTGGATGATGCGTACGGGCGAATTCTTGCCGAATCTTTAGTGGCTGATCATACGGTTCCCCCCTTTGATAAATCTGGGGTGGATGGATATGCCGTGATAGCGGAAGAGACCAAAGGTGCGAGCCACCATAATCCGATACTCCTCGAGGTGATCGAGACGGTAGGGGCAGGTTCGGTGCCACGCCATCGTCTTTCATCGGGTCAAGCCATTCGCATCATGACGGGAGCTCCCATTCCGAAAGGGGCGAATGCCGTCGTCATGTTTGAGAAGACGGAAAGGGTAACGGAAAATGGGAAGGAGATGATTCGGGTCTTACAAGAGATGAAACCAGGTGAGGATATCTCATATCGCGGTGAAGATGTGAAGGAGGGAGAGGTGCTCCTTCAACCGGGGAAAAGGATGGGTCCGGGTGAAATAGCCCTCCTCGCTACGTATGGCTATGGGAATTGTCAGGTGTTCAAAAAACCGGTTGTGGGGATTTTAGCCACAGGGTCTGAGCTTTTGCCTGTATCGAGTCTTCTCGAACCGGGAAAAATCCGAGATAGTAACGGTGCGATGTTAACCGCTCAGGTGATGAGGGTAGGCGCCGTCCCGAAACATTTTGGGATCGTCGCCGACCGATTGGAGGAAATGAAAGAACGCGTTCGGGAGATTCTCCCTCAGGTAGACCTTCTCCTTACTACGGGTGGTGTATCCGTGGGCGATTACGACTTCATGTATGATTTGTACCAAGCGTTAGGAGCGGAAGTTCTCTTTGATAAACTGCTCATGCGTCCCGGTAAGCCAACAACGGTTGCCGTCCTGGATGGGAAACTCCTTTATGGGCTCTCGGGAAATCCGGGCGCTGCTTATGTGGGCTTTGAACTTTTTGTCCGGCCCGCCCTTCTCATGATGATGGGTGTCCCGGAAAGTGAGGCACATCTGCCCAGAGCACGGGGAATATTGGACGAAGATATCAAGAAACCTTCCGCCTTTCCCAAATATGTTCGAGCAATTTATTCCTACCATGGGAAAGAATTGCATGTTTCTTTGGCGGGTCCGGATCGATCTTCACTTACCAGCACGCTTCAACGGGCCAATTGTCTCGCCCTCATCCCGGCAGGAGGGAAGGGAGTGGAGAAAGGAAGCGAGATTGACATCTTTTTTTTGGATCGATGTGAGCATCCATGATTCCAATCATTCAAGTGGTAGGATACGCAAACAGCGGGAAGACCTATTTGATCACTCACCTCATCCGACATTTTCAGAAGAAGGGGTATCGGATCGCTGCGATCAAACATCACTCTCATCCCATTTCTTTCGATGAAGAGGGGAAGGATACTTGGAAGCACCGGAATGCAGGGGCGAACCAAACCCTCCTCGTTTCAGGCAACCGACTGATCCAATGGGAAGAAGAAGATCACGATTTTACCCTTGAAGAGGTGATCTCCAAAATCGATAAAGCCGACCTCCTCATGATCGAAGGATTTAAAGATAGCCCTCATCCTAAGATTCTTCTTTTGTCTAAGCCGGAAGAGAGAGAGCTTCTTATGAAGTTAATGGGAATCATGATGGTGATCTCCACTTTTCCTCTAGAGGAAGAGCTCTCTTATCCCGTCTATCGGAGAGATCAGATGGATGAGATAGCGGCTCACCTGGAGGAGAAATTAGGACTTAAGTGAAAACGGAGGGAATGGAATGACAGATCCGCTAGATTCCATCGTGACGGAGTGGGGGTACTATGCCATTCAATCTGCCCCTATTGAGATTCCTCCTCTGCAGGAATTTGTCACAAGTTCCGAGATGGGGGCTCTTACCCTCTTCATCGGAACGGTGCGGGAATGGACCGGAGGAAAGCGGACGCTCTATCTGGAATATCAGGCGTATATCCCCATGGCTTTAAAGAAGATGAAGGAAATCGGTGAAGAGATTCGGGGAAATTGGCCTGGCTCCAGAGTGGCGATCGTTCATCGAGTCGGCTCCTTGCAAATTGGCGAAGCGGCAGTCGTCATCGCGGTAGGCTCCCCCCATCGTGATGCGGCCTTTCTAGGAAGCCGTCATGCCATTGAACGAATCAAAGCGATGGTTCCCATATGGAAAAAAGAAATATGGGAAGATGGTCAGGAATGGATTGGAGATCAACGGGAGATCACATCTTATCCAGAGGGGAGACCGGACATCGATGAATGAAATCATGGGCGATGAAAAGCATGAAAACATGGGGAAGGATCCATCGGAGATGTCTCTTGTGGGTCATTTGACCGAATTAAGAAATCGTCTCATTTATGTTACGATCTATTTTATCATTTCCTTTATCTTAGGTTTTGTTGTTGCTCAGCCGGTAGTAAAATGGTTACAGCCAAGGGATTTGGAGAATTATGCCTTTGGTTTGGCGGATGCGGTCATGGTCTACATGAAAATCGCTTTTATCATCTCCCTGGTCCTCACCTTTCCCTTTCTCTTATATCAAATCTGGGCATTTGTTCGCCCGGGATTAAAAAAGAATGAGCAGGCCATCGCCCTTCGCTTTATCCCCGCCGCCACCTTACTCTTCGTTTTAGGGCTTGGTTTCGGGTATTTTGTCCTTTTTCCCATGATGATTCAATTCATGGTATCCCTTTCCGCCTCGCTAGGGATCACCATGATGTTGGGGATTAATCAATATTTCGAGTTTATGTTTAATATTCTTTTGCCCATCGCCATCATCTTTGAGATGCCGATCGTGGTCATGTTTTTAACCCGCCTTCGCATCTTAAATCCGCTTCGCTTGCGGAAAATGAGAAAGATCGCCTATTTTATACTGATCATCATCGCCATCGTAGTTACCCCTGCGGATTTTGTCTCCGATATGATCGTTACGATTCCGTTAATTCTCCTTTATGAGATAAGTGTTTGGATTTCTTCTTTGGTCTATAAAAAGCAGTTACAAGAAGATCAAGAAGCCGAAAGTCGTTGGGATTAGATTTTCCTTTTTCAATCCGTGACCATGGGCCTGGTTGATGGGAAATGAAGCGTTCAGGATAGAAGGAGGGATTCAATCGTGCGTGTCTTATTCTTTGCAGGTCTGGGTGAAAAAATCGGGAGAGGAGTCGTTGAAGTAGAGCATCGGGAAGGGATGTCCTTAGAGGATTTGCGTCTTTTCATCGCAGAGCGTTTTCCGGAAACGAAGGAGGTACTTTTTCAGGCGATGATGGCGGTGAATCATGAATATGCCCTCCCGCATCAACTTCTTCATCCCGACGATGAGATTGCTTTTATCCCGCCTGTTAGCGGTGGATAAAAGGTATTGCCAAAACGGAAGGGTTCGATATAATGAAGTAGAGGAAATAGTTCCGAACAGGTCACTTGTTTTGCCAAGTGTGAAAAGGGAAGCCGGTGAAAATCCGTCACGGTCCCGCCACTGTGAGCAGCTAGCCCATTCTCGTTTTTTTACCCACTGTGTCTACGGCATGGGAAGGGAGAGAAGAGGGTGATGATCTGCAAGTCAGGAGACCTGCCTGTTTGGTATGATGCACGCAATCCCCTTCGAGGAAAAGGGTAAGCAGCGATGTCTCCCATCCGTCTCTTTCTTTTTCTTCAATATCTAAAGAAAGATATGCTTAAAAAGGACGTTTGCCGCTTACAGGATTTCCTTGGGGAAATCCTTTTTTTGTGCTTCCGTTTCATTTGCTTCGTTTTTATAAAACGTAAGTCACGGGATGGGATAGGGGAGGATAGGGGAAGAAAGATGAGTAAGAAAAAATGGATGGTTATATATGGGGTCATGGGTTGTGCCGGTATCCTTTCTATGGGAATGGCGGCCGCTGTGGGCAGTTCTCCCATTTCCATGGCTTCCGTCTATCAAATATTGGGAGAACATTTTTTTCCCTGGGTGAGAAGCTCCTTTGATCCTACCGTGGATTTAATTGTATGGCAGATCCGCTTTCCCCGCATTCTTCTCTCTTTTTTGGTGGGAGGGGGATTATCCGTAGCCGGGGCCGCTTTTCAAGGTCTTCTTCGAAATCCCCTTGCGGATCCCTATACCTTGGGAGTTTCATCGGGAGCTTCTTTAGGAGCCGTCATCGCCCTTTTTTTTCATATTCCCCCTGCATTTCTAGGAGGGTTCACGCTTCCTTTATTTTCCTTCGCCGGAGCCCTTCTATCCATCCTTCTGATCTATACGATCGCCAATTACGGGATAGGATGGGGGATGGAGAGGCTGATCTTAACGGGAATCATCATCAGCTCTTTCGTGAGTGCTTTCATATCCCTGTTAATCTCCCTAAGCGGGGAAGAGCTGCGACAAATCGTTTTTTGGCTGATGGGCAGTTTTTCTATGCGTGGATGGAAGGAGCTATTACCCATTATACCCATTATTCTGATCGGTTTTTTAATCCTATTATGGAAGGGCAGGGAACTTGACGTGATGGTTCTAGGGGAAGAGGTGGCGAAGACGGTTGGGGTGGAAACCGATCAAGCGAAGCGTTGGATCATCATAGGTGCTTCCTTGGTGACGGCAGCAGGGGTAGCGGTTGCCGGAGTGATTGGCTTTGTCGGGCTAGTCGTCCCTCATTTTATTCGTCTGCTCGCAGGCCCCAGGCATCTGCATCTCCTTCCCTTATCTTTTCTTGGGGGTGGAATTTTTCTCATCGTTTCGGATACAATCGCCCGTACGATCTCAGCACCGAACGAACTTCCCATCGGAGTGGTAACCTCTCTGATTGGGGCTCCTGTCTTTACCTATTTTCTGCTGAGAAAAGAGGAGGGGAGATAGAGTGATGCTCAAGATTAATCAAGCATCGGGGGGATATGGAGAAGAGAAAATGATCCAAGAGGTCTCCTTCCATGTGCGACAGGGAGAGTTTTTTGGAATACTTGGGAGAAATGGAAGCGGAAAGAGCACCCTTTTGCGCCTGCTTGCAGGTCTTATTCCGTTGATGGGAGGGGAGATCCTGCTTCATGGGAGGACGATCTCCTCTTATTCCCGACGGGAAATCTCCCGTCTTGTCGCCTTTCTTCCCCAAGATCATTTTATTCCTTATGGCTACACTGTACGGGAAGTGGTATCCATGGGGCGCTATCCCCACAGGCGTGCTCTGTTCTCTTCCTGGAGTAAAGAGGATGAAAAAATTCTTCAAGAAGTCCTTCATCTGTTTCAATTGCGCGGAATGGAAGATAAGCCTTTTATTCATTTAAGCGGAGGAGAAAAACAACGGGTTATGTTCGCCAGGGTAATGGCGCAAAAGCCGACCCTCCTTCTCCTCGATGAACCTACCAGCCATCTGGACCTTTATTATCAAATGGAGATTCTCCAGGAGCTTTATACCTTAGTGAAGGAAAATGGGCTTACGGTGGTAAGTGTTATGCATGATATTAACCTTGCTTCCCTCTTCTGCGATCATGTTCTTTTATTAAAGGACGGAAAAACGGCTTATATTGGAAGCCCCAACGATGTATTTACTCAAGAGGCGCTAAAAAGGGTCTTCTCTCTCCCCATGTATCCCGTTATGCATCCGGAGAAGAGAAAACTTCAATTCTTATTATAATTGGGTAATAATCCGTAAAACAGGGAAGGATACCAAATAGAAATTCCTTGAATCCGTATAGAACCTAACGTTTTGGAGGAGGATCACATGTTGAAACGCCTTCTATTGGTTATCCTTGCCCTGACCGTGGGAATTCTCTTTATTTTAGTCTCCCCCATCCCCTCCTCATATAAAGGGGAAGGAAGCGCTGCCTTTGGAAAACAAACCTTGTACGTGGGAGCCAGAGGGGGAGATGTTTATGAACTGCAAGGACGGTTGAAGTATCTTGGATATTATACAGGCAAAATAGATGGTGTGTTTGGCTGGCGAACCTATTGGGCAGTAAGGAATTTCCAATATAATTTTGGGATGAAAGTGGACGGAATCGTGGGGAGCAAAACGAAGTATAAGCTTTGGAAGGCAACAAAAAATTGGCGTCCCGGAGGAACCGCTGCCGGCGGAACGCCAACGCGCCGCGTAGCCCGTGTCTCTACCGGAAGTTTTTCAGCAAACGACATCCGCCTTATGGCCAATGCGGTGTATGGAGAAGCCAGAGGCGAGCCGTATGAGGGGCAAGTGGCTGTGGCAGCCGTCATTCTAAATCGAATGGAGCACCCTTCCTTTCCTAAGACACCGGCAGGGGTTATTTTTGAACCGGGTGCTTTTACGGCGGTAGCGGATGGACAGATTTGGCTTACGCCGAATGAAACGGCGAAGAAAGCCGTGCTAGATGCGATTAACGGATGGGACCCATCGGGGGGAGCGATCTATTATTTTAACCCTGCAACCGCCACTTCCGCATGGATTTGGTCCCGCCCACAAATCAAACGAATTGGTAAACATATTTTTTGCAAATAAGCTCTTTTAAAAGCCCCCATGGGGCTTTTTTAATTTTCAACTTTCCCATTTCATGATAAGATGGAGGGGATAAGAGGACAACCGGGAGTGAAAGGGGATTAGAATGAAAAATAGGGTGTTTCAATGGATTATCCTCCTCTTGCTGTTAGGGGGCACAGGATGGGTGGTTTATTATAACTTGGCACAAGCACAGGAAACTATAAAAGTGGGTAAAGAAGCTCCCGATTTTACAATAAAGTTATTACAGGGTGGTAGTTTCACCTTAAGCGAGCAAAGGGGAAAAGGGGTGATTGTAAATTTTTGGGCAACTTATTGTCCTCCTTGTATTCGGGAAATGCCTGCGATAGAGAGGCAATATCAAAAGTATAAGGAACAAGGATTGGTTGTAATAGGAGTTAATACGGGGGAGGGAAGGGTTACCGTTCAGGGATATGTCAATCGTTTGGGAGTGACCTATCCCATCGGATTGGATCCAAATTTTGAAGTGACCAATCTTTATAAGACAGATCCTCTGCCCCGTACGATCTTTATCGATCCGGAAGGAAAGGTGAAGAACGTGATCCTGGGAGAGATGAAAGAAACAACCATAGAAGAAAATATCGCACAAATATTACCGAAATGATGAGTTCATTCCCAAAAAGTCTCCCCAAATTCTCTTTTCTTTGATATAATACCCTATGCTGTATATGTCTCTGTAATGGAGGAAAAGGATGAAACGTACGATCATCTCAATCATCGTTCTGTTGGCATTGGTAGGAGCGACCTTTTACTTTAACACGAGCAAGACGGGGTCGGTGGAGGTGAAACCCATCGTAGGGTATCAAGCCCCTGATTTCACCATTCAAGATATGGAAGGAAATACGCTAAACTTGGCCGACTTGAAGGGCAGGCCGATCTTTATTAATTTCTGGGCTTCCTGGTGTCCCCCTTGCAGAGCGGAGATGCCTCATATTCAAGCGGCCTACGAAAAGTATGGCAATCAGATTCAGTTTGTCATGATCAACACGATTGAAGCGGATACGTTGGAAGATTTAAAAGCGTATATAGCGGAAGCCAAATTAACCTTCCCGGTCTACCTGGATAAGAAAAATCTGGTGAATGACCTGTATCAGGTTCCAGGTTGGCCCACCAGTCTTTTCATCAATAAAAAAGGAATGATCGTGGAGCGATTAACAAGACCGATGACCGCAGAGATGACCGAGTCGCTCATGCAATCGATTTTGAAATGAAAAAAAGGAGACCATCATGATCGATATTCCCCTTCTGATGCTCATCGGCAGTTTTGCGGTGGGGGGCTGGTTGGTTAAGATCCTTTATATCCCCAAGGAAGAGGGAAACGTCCAAATGGACCTCTGGTTTGGAATGGGGTTGATCGGCCTCGCAGGATATAAGCTAACACCTTTGCTGTTCACTCCCACCCTCCTTTTACGCCCTTTTGATCTTTGGATCTTAAATAGTGGGGAGATCGGATTTATTGTCGGGCTGTTCCTAGCCCTCCTTTACTTCCTGTTTAAACACAGGAACAATTGGGGGACAATCAAGGAAGATTGGATTTATTTGATCCTTCTCTTTTCATTCGGTTACACCCTTTATTCTCTTCTTCGCTTTGAGGTTTATGAAGGGCAATATGTCGGTTTATACAGAGGGATTCTTGGCCTTACCTTTCTCCATTTCATGAAATGGAACCGGAACTTAGAAGCCTGGCTTTTGCCCCTTTATGCCGGAGGTCTCCTGTTGATCGAAAGTCTTTCGTTCAGCCGCCTTTTTTGGGGATTTTCTTTTACACAATGGTTGATCATGCTTCTCTTCTTCTTTTATCTCATCTTTTCTTATTTAACGGAAAGGAGGTTGCGCCGTGAGTGAAGTTACCGTTTGGTTAGCCTTCTCCGCAGGGATCATATCTTTTCTCTCTCCCTGCGTTCTTCCTCTTTATCCCTCTTTTCTTTCATATATCTCGGGGGTTTCGGTGGCTGATTTAAAAGAAGGAGATAAAACGGGAATTCGTAAGCAGGTTTTGCTTCATACCCTCTTTTTTGTCACGGGCCTCTCCCTGATCTATGTGATGATGGGCTTTGGGGCTTCCCTTATCGGGGATCTCTTTCAAACGTATAATGGCCTCATACGCCAAATCGGCGCAATATTCATCATCATGATGGGGCTTGTCTTGATCGGGTGGTTAAAATTCGATTTTCTTATGCGTGAACATCGCTGGGAGATCAGGAATAAGCCCGCCGGATATTTAGGTTCTTTCTTTATTGGATTTAGCTTTGCAGCCGGGTGGACTCCCTGTATCGGACCGATTTTGGGGTCCATCCTTGCTTTGGGAGCAACCCAACCGGATTTAGCCCTCTATTATACTCTCTTTTATTCCATAGGATTTTCTATTCCATTCATCCTTCTCGCTTTCTTCATCGGAACCACACGGGCGATCTTGAAATATTCTAACTTGATTGCAAAAGTCGGTGGCGGGTTGATGATTTTAATGGGAATCCTCCTGTTCACCGATCAGATGAGTAAGATCACCATCTTCCTGACGAAGATCTTCGGCACCTCGTGGTTTTGATTAATTTCTAGAAGATTGGAAGGCCCCGTTTTCTTAGAGCGGGGTCTTTTTACATCTCTCCGATTTACCATATTTACCAATATTGGAATATATATGAGAGCAAAAACGAATGTTCTCTTTTTTTTGCTTTTGAGTATAATAAGGATAAGGAATAGGAACAAATATTCCTGTGAGAGTGCCTGTGAGAGTGGAGGAAGAGGAATGGCAGCACGAGTCATCTTTTTAGCCGATATGGAATCTTTTTTTGCCTCGGTGGAAGTGGCGGCAGAACCGGCCTTGCGGGGAAGGCCTGTAGTGGTGGCAGGAGATCCGGAGAGGCGGCATGGGATTATTTTAGCTGCTACCCCCCAGGCCAAGGCATGTGGGGTAAAGACGGCGATGCCGCTCTGGGAAGCCCGCCAGCATTGTCCGGAGTTGATCGTCGTTCGTCCCCATATGTCCCGCTATATTGACGTTTCACTCCAGATTACGCAAATCTTTGAGTCCTTTACCGATCGTGTGGAACCTTATTCGATCGATGAACAATTTCTCGATGTGACCGATACGCTTCACCTCTTCGGAGGGAATCCTCTGAGGATGGCGAAAAAGATTCAGGAAGAGATTTGGGAAAAGACAGGAGTCCGGGCCCGAATCGGGATTGGCCCCAATAAGATGCTGGCCAAGATTTGTTGCGATAATAAGGCGAAGAAGTTAAAGAGCGGCATTCATCAGTGGACGGAGGAGAATTTTCGTCGAGAAATGTGGCCCCTTCCCATTGAGGCTCTCTTTGGAGTGGGAGGGAGAATGCGCCGCCATCTTCGTAATATGGGAATTCGTACCATCGGACAACTAGCCCAAATTCCTGTAGAGCGATTAAAGAAGAGATGGGGGGTAAATGGGGAGATTTTGTGGAGAAGTGCCAATGGCATCGATCCATCTCCCGTAACGCCCCAAACTTTAAATGGGCGCAAAGGGGTGGGACATTCCATGACCTTACCCAGGGATTATCGGGAACAACGGGAGATTGAAATCATTCTCCTGGAATTGACGGAGGAAGTATGCCGCCGTCTCCGCCGCTTAAAGCTTCGAGGAAGGACGATCAGCGTTAGTGTTCGGGGTGCCGATTTTGATCGTCCTACCGGTTTTCACCGCTCCTACACCCTGACGGATGCGAGCAATATAACGATGGAGGTATATCAGGCGGTTATCCATCTTTTTCGAAAGCATTGGGATGGGGAACCGGTGCGCAGCGTGGGAATGGGAGTGACCAATCTGGAAGAGGATGGCCAATATCAATTAAACCTTTTCCGGGATCGAATGAAGGCATGGAAGCTTGGTTACTGTATGGATAGCATCCGGGAGAAGCATGGCCCCACCAGCCTCCTTCGGGCTGTATCCCTCACGGCTTCCGGTCAGGTTCATGAACGGGCGACGAAGATCGGAGGCCACGAAGCATAGTTCTATTCCCCGACGATAGAGGGGAAGAAGGGTTCTTGCAACAGTAAGGTTTTAAGGAAGAACGTTTTCAATAGACGTTTTAAATCATAAACAAGGAGATGTGGAGATGGACCGGGATAATTTGTTATGGGAATCTTCGCGCATGATGTTGCCGGAACATCGGGAGCGCTTGTTGGCTCATCAACGGCAATTGGGAAAAAAGGAGAAACCGATACTGGATGGACAAAAGATAGAAGTATTAAACCGTATCGTACAAGAGGCAATGGCCGAAAGGAAAAAAGTTCGTCTGCTCCTTTATGCCCCTGATCGGGAGATAGAGAGGATCGGACTGATCGAGAAATGGGCTCCGATTCCTCCCCGCCTTTGCCTTGATTTGGGAGATGGAGGGAAGGAATGGATTGATTGGGAAGAGATCTTGGATATAGAGCTATAAACGTGAAATTTTTCACTATGTATAGGTGGAGAATCCCTTATAAAATGTTGGCATTTTGTTACATTTCTCCATCATAAAAGAGCGTATAATGAAAATAAAGGGATTCTATGAGGCATATTTGTGAATTTAATCACAATATAGAATCCGAGGGATAGGAGTGGAAATGATGGGAGAGAAAAAGAGCGTATATGATGCAGCCGAGGAGATGGGCATAGGGGGAGAGGAGTTTCTCAATCTCTGTACCTCCCTTACCTTTTTAGGCGGGATGGATCCCTCCATGCGGGATCAGATGGTGAAAGCCTTAAAAGAAAAACCCCGCGTTCCGGTGATCTGGATGCAATTTCAAGATTGCACGGGCTGCACGGAGTCCTTTATTCGGAGCACATCGCCCGGTCCGGTAAGCATCCTATTTGATCTCATTTCTTTGGACTATACGGAGGTGTTGTCGGCTGCAGCGGGAGAGCAGGCGGAAGCCTCCAAACAGGCGGTCATGGAGAAATATCGTGGAGAATATTTATTGGCGGTAGAAGGAAGCATTCCTGAGGATAGTCGATATCTCATGATCGGTGGAAGGCCGGCCTTAGAAATTTTTCAGGAGGCGGCTCGCGGGGCGAGGGCGGTGATCGCATATGGAAGCTGTTCTTCTTGGGGAGGGATTGCGGCGGCTTTCCCCAATCCCACAGGAGCTCGCCCTATTCGTCAGTTTATTGGAGAAGAAAAACCGGTGATTCTCGTTCCCGGTTGTCCCCCCATTGCAGAAGTCATGGTGGGGGTGATCGCTTATATCCTTGCTACCGGTGAACTGCCTGAGTTGGATCGGCGAGGGCGTCCTAAAATCTTTTATCGCCATCGGATTCATGAAGTGTGCGATAGACGGCCCGCCTTTGACCAAGGTCTCTTCGCAGAATCCTTTGATGATGAAGGGGCCAAGGCGGGGTACTGTCTATTTAAACTGGGATGTAGGGGCACGAGTACCTTTAATTCCTGCGCGGAACTCCTATGGAATGGGGGAACGGGGTTCCCCATACAGGCGGGGAACATCTGCCTCGGTTGTTCGGAAGAAAATTTCTGGGATAAAGGAAGTTTCTTTGCTAAAAGGACGAAAGTTCCCGGAAAGCAAACGACGGCAAAAACAACGGTTACCATATAAAAGATTCACGAGCCTTTTAAGCCAGCTCTTTCCTTCCAGAAAGGAAAGCGGTTGGCTTTTTTATTCGGATGGGGTACCATCAAGGTGATGAGATCCGGTTTCGCGGGAGGATGTAAAAGGAGAAGATGAATAAAGCGGTACTGCATGTAACGTTTTTATTTCTTCCCAATCTTCCGGCCGGTACTGTTCCATATAGGGAATGGAAAGCAGCGATTGCCGAACAAATTCTTCCCACCACAGCTGATAAAGATTCATGTGAATTCTCCTTTCGTCGGTTTGACTCAATAGGAATAGTTTCTCCTTTTTTTAAAAAATGATCCAATAGGGATCGAATGATGGGAGGGATCCGGCTTGAGCGATCGTTTGGCTCGTCTGTTTAGGATCGTTACTCTGATTCAATCAACCCCGGGGGTGACAGCGAAGCAGTTGGCCGAAAGGTGTGAAACGACAGAACGGACCATCTATCGCGACCTGGAAATTCTAAGTATGGCAGGAATACCATTTTCCAGCATGGGCCGCGGGAGGGGGTATCAATTTCAGTCCCACTTTTCCCTTTATCCATTGGATTGGACCGACGAAGAAGCTCTTGCCTTTTCCATGCTTCCCTCCGTCATGAACCAATTGAAGGACCTCCTCCCCAAAGAATTTCTTTCGGCTTACGAAAAGGTAATGGCCGTCTACTATAAGGAGAAGAGGACAAGGCAAGACATTATTGCTCAGGTGATGGATGTGATCCAAATGGGGACTATAGCATTAAATCAGGAAAGAGAAAATCATATGCTGATCCCGATCGTAGAGGCCATTCTGAAGCAAAAAAGGATCCAGGCGGTCTATCATACCCAGAGCCGAAACGAAACTTCAATTCGTTTGATCGATCCCTATTATCTCATTCCCAGGGAGTTTCGCCTTTATCTTCTTGGTTTTTGCCATATAAAAAATGGGATGCGAATCTTCCGCGTCAGCCGTTTTAAAGAGATTTCCGTATTGGAGGAAACGTTTGAAAAAAATGAGTTTAATGTGAGAAAGTATCTTGAGAATACGTGGTCCATAGAACGGGGGCATGACACCATCCCGTTTAAAGTACGCTTTTCTCCAGACGTGGCCCGTTATGTCAAAGAGGAAGAATTTTATCTGTCCCCGAAGATGACCGATTTGGAGGATGGAGGTTTGCTATTTGAAGTGGTGGTAAATAAGGATCAGGAGTTTTTACGTTGGCTGTACCAGTACGGTCCGAAAGCGGAAATCCTGGAACCTGCCTATTATAGAAAAAAGATGAAAGATTTCTTACGTTCCTGGGCGGCCCATTATGAAGGTGCCGGTACACTTCAAGATGAAGGGGAGGGGTGAGCTAAATCTTCGTAAAAAAATGCGGGTAGACGGGAGATCGGTGGGGAAGGATGGGAAATCCTCCGCCAGGGAGAAAGAGGTGTGGTATAATCAAAATAAGAGGGAGAAAGGGGAAAAGCAATGGCGGAGATTCGGTACGAAATCATAAAGAGAATCGGCATCCTTTCGGAAGGATCAAAGGGATGGAAGAAAGAGCTGAACCTGATCAGCTGGAATAATCAGGAGGCTAAATACGATATAAGGGATTGGTCACCTGATCATGAAAAGATGAGTAAGGGAATTACCTTAACCAAGGATGAGTTGCTGCTTTTGAGAAAAATTCTGAATGAAATGGACATCTAGCGAGCTTTGAAGATAAGAAAGAGGTGGAGAACATGGAAACTGGGGATCCCTTGAAAATGTTAAAAGAGTGGATATCCGCCTCGCAGAAGACCGTCGTCTTAACAGGGGCAGGCATGTCCACGGAAAGCGGTGTTCCTGATTTCCGATCAAAAAACGGTTTTTATGCCCATTACGATCCGGCAGAGGTAGCCTCCGTAGGGGCGATCGAAAATCATTATGAAACCTTTCATCAATTTTATCAGCGAAGGATTGAGGATTTAAAGAAGGTGAAACCTCATAAAGGGCATGAGATTCTCGCCCAATGGGAGAGTGAGGGGAGGATTCATCTCATCGCAACCCAGAATATTGACCGTCTTCACCAACTTGCAGGAAACCGGAACGTGTATGAACTTCATGGCAACATTCGCACCTTTCGCTGTGCCCGTTGCGATCACCCTGCCGGTGAAGAGAGTTTTTTGGCGGGTAAACGATGCCCGCAGTGTGGAGGCCCTCTACGTCCCAACGTAGTTCTCTTCGGAGAAATGCTTCCCCAGGAGGAATGGAGAAAAACGGTGGAGGAAGCAAGTGAGGCGGATCTCATACTCATCATCGGGACCAGTTTAAACGTTAGTCCGTTTAATCAAATCCCCTTTTACTCCCGTGGTAAGAAAGCATTAATCAACATGGAACCCACACTGCTCGATGATCAACTTGACCTCCGCGTCTTTGGAAAAGCGGGGGAAATTTTATCTCAACTGCATTCGCTTTTGTTGAATTAAGAACGTTTATTCCGTAAAATAAAGAAAAGGAGTTTGCGGGAGAGGAGATAGAGGGAATGAATCGACTTACCGGAAAGGTCTCTTCGATCCAGGAATTAATCGCACTTATCCAAGAGACTCCCTCCATTATGGAGAATATCACCCATTGGCATACCATTCCCCCTAAGGAAGGGAAATATTCCGATATTCCTCCGGAGGTTCATCCTTCTTTGCGGGAAGCACTTCGGAAGCGGGGAATCTCCCGCCTATATCTGCATCAAGCGAAGGCGTACCAAGCCCTTTTGGCGGGTGAAAATATCTTAACGGTTACCCCCACCGCCTCTGGAAAAACATTAAGTTATAACCTGCCTGTCCTCGATCGCATACTTAAAGATGAATCAACCAGGGCCCTTTATTTATTCCCAACGAAATCCCTCGCCTCGGATCAGGTAAGCGAACTTCATGAGTTAATTGGCCTGATGGGGACCGATATAAAAACCCATACCTATGATGGGGACACACCTCCCAATGTTCGACAGGTGATCCGAAATGCCGGACACATTGTCGTTACCAATCCCGATATGCTTCATGGAGCGATTCTCCCCCACCACACCAAGTGGGTGAAGCTCTTTGAAAACCTTGCGTTTGTGGTGATTGATGAGGTGCATAGCTATAGGGGGGTTTTCGGAAGCCATGTAGCCAATGTAATTCGTCGTTTAAAGCGGATTTGCCGCTTCTACGGTTCTTCTCCCCAATTTATTCTCGCTTCGGCCACCATCGCCAATCCAAAGGAACACGGGGAGCGGCTGATCGAAGAAAAGCTCCGGCTCATTGATGAAAATGGTGCCCCTTCCGGGAGGAAGCATTTTCTATTCTACAATCCACCCGTGGTGAATAAGCAGCTCGGCATCCGCAAAAGCAGCCTTTTAGAGACGAGGAAGTTGGCCGGTTTTTTGTTAAAACATGGCTTGCAGACGATCGTGTTTGCCCGCAGCCGAGTGCGGATGGAAGTGCTCCTCACCTATTTATTGGACTTGGTGAAGGATGAATTGGGAAGTAAATCGATACGCGGCTATCGGGGAGGGTATTTGCCCAAAGAGCGGCGGGAAATTGAGCAAGGTTTGCGCAGAGGAGAGATCCGGGGGGTGGTAAGCACCAATGCCTTAGAACTTGGTATCGATATTGGGCAGTTGCAGGCGGTCGTCTTAAACGGCTATCCCGGTTCGATTTCCAGTACATGGCAACAGGCGGGAAGGGCAGGGAGGAGGAACGAAGAATCGATCGCTATCCTGGTTGCGAGCAGCAATCCTCTGGACCAGTATGTGATTCAACATCCGGAATTCTTCTTTCAGGCCAATCCCGAAGAAGCGCGCATCGAGCCGGATAATTTAATACTCCTCGTGGACCATGTGAAATGCGCAGCCTATGAGCTTCCCTTTGAAGAAGGAGAAAGCTTTGGCAAAGAACCGGTGGAAGAGATCCTTACCTTTCTCGCCGAAGAACGGATCCTCCACCGGGTAAAAAACCGATGGTATTGGATGGAGCAATCCTTTCCAGCGCATGAAATCTCTTTACGTTCGGCAGCCCAGGAAAATTTCATCATTATCGACATCACCCACGGAAGCCGGGTGATCGGCGAAGTAGATCGTTTTAGCGCTCCTACGCTCATCCATGAGGAGGCGATTTACATCCACGAAGGGGTTCAATACCAGGTAGAGAAGCTGGATTATGAAGAAAAGAAGGCATATGTCCGGGAAGTTAATGTCGATTATTTTACCGATGCCAATTTGGCCGTTCAACTTCAAGTCCTGCAAATCTTTAAGGAATCGGAAGAGGAGAAAGTAGTTCGTTCTTTTGGGGATGTGACCGTAAATGCGATGGCCACCCTCTTTAAAAAGATTCGCCTCAGAACCCATGAGAACATCGGATCTGGACCGATCCATCTTCCTGAGGAAGAATTGCATACGAGCGCCTATTGGTTTTCCTTAGGAGATGAGTTAACCGATCAATGGTCACCGAATGATCTGCAATATGCCCTCCTCGGTTTAGCCAATGTGATGGTTCATCTGGCTCCTTTATACCTGATGTGCGATCCGAAAGATATTCATGTCGTTCCGCAGGTAAGAGCCATCCATAACAAAAAGCCCACCCTCTTCTTTTACGACCGTTATCCGGGGGGGATAGGGCTTTCGGAAAGGCTTTTCGATCTCCATGAAGAATTGCTGCGCCAGGCGAGGGACCTTATTTCCTCTTGCGGCTGCCTAAGCGGTTGCCCCGCCTGCGTCGGTCCCATTGAAGAGGTGGGACTTCGCGGGAAGGAGCATACCCTTCGTCTTCTTCAGGAGTTGGAGGAATGAGAATGAGTCAAATCAGGGAACGGCTTCATAGATTAAAAGGGGAGAGAAAGATTGAGGAGAGGGAGACCATTCCCCAAGTAGATGAAAAGTCTTCAACTTTTTCCGGCCCTTCGGCGGAAGAATGGACCGGATCGAAAAATGTTAGGGTGCAGGTCGTGGAAAATGAGTTTGGTTCATTCTTACGCCTTCGTCGTCTCCTGCCCTTCCATACGTTGCACGGAAGATATCAACTGGGGGAGTTAACGAGGGTTTTTGATGCTCTTTCTCTCTTATCTCCAGAGATCGGTAAATTAGAAGAATGGCTCTTCTTCGATACCGAGACGACCGGACTAAGCGCCGGTGTGGGAAACTTTCCCTTCTTGGTAGGTACCGCCTATTTTAATCCCCATGAAGTGGTGTTAGAACAATACTTTCTCCGGGATCCTTCCGAGGAGGCGGCTATGCTCTATGAGATGGAACATCTGATTGAATCCCATCCCCATCTCATCAGCTATAACGGAAAGTCTTTTGATTGGCCGCTCTTAAAGAACCGATGGATCCTGTACCGATTTCACCCTACGATAGAACCGAAATCGCATATCGACCTATTATACCCTGCGAGAAGCCTATGGAGAGGTCTTCTTTCCTCCTGCCGTTTAGGGGAAGTGGAAGCGGAACGTCTTGGAGTGAAAAGAATGGAGGACATTCCTGGCCTTTATGTTCCCATCTACTACATGCAGTTTCTGGCGGAGGGGAATCTTCATTTATTAAAAGGTGTGTTTCGCCATAATGAATGGGACTTGTTAACCCTCATCTCTTTTTCCATTCATTTGGCTAAATTGCTTCGCGATGAAGAGAACTTCTTCCACTGGGAAGAAGAGGAGCTGTTTCGGTTAGGAAATTGGTTTGAAGGATTGAAACTCCATCGCTTAGCCGATCGAGCATTTGACACACTTCTTCAACGACCTGAAAACCGAAAACGGTCTTATCTTCACGAAATTGCCCTTGTATATAAAAAAAGAGGAGATTTGGAAACGGCGGTCTCCATTTGGGAAGAGTTGATTCGGCTGCAGGGAAAAGCCTCCTTTGTTCACCAAGGACCTTATGTGGAATTGGCAAAATTTTATGAGCATCGTCGAAAAGATTACGACACCGCCCTTGCCTTTGCTGAAGAAGCTTTCTCTCTTTTACTATCCCGTCGCTCCTTTTTGAAAGCGGGGAAGCAGGACGAAGGGGAATTGGAAGAAATGAAGAGAAGAATGAAACGACTGAAAGAAAAATTGAGGAGAATGTGATTGAAACGTTAAGCCCAGGAAAAAGAGGGAGGCGGTTCCTGGGCTTTTTTATCTTTTTTATTCGGATGAAAGGTTTTTGGGGGTTTTTTGTGTCTGGAAATAATGTTGATATAGAAGAATGCCAACAAACAAGAGCAGACCTGATAAAGAGGAGAGGAGTTCCGGAAGGACGAGAAAGAAGGATCCCCGTTCCGATCAGGAGAAGCCGTAAAAGAATGTGGAGGGGTTTAATCAAGAACCCGATCATGCCTGCTCCAATCGACATCATCCCTAGAGTAGAACTGATGAAGATGAGAATCTCTTCATACCACTCGGTTCCGATCAGGAGCATTTGGGGTGAATAGACAAAAATATAGGGAATAATAAAGGCGGCGATCGCAAGGCGGGTTGATTCTACACCGGTTCGCAAAGGATCACTTTGACCGATTCCCGATGCTGCGAAAGCGGCGAGAGCTACTGGAGGCGTAATGTCGGCAAGGATCCCGAAATAAAAGACGAAGAGATGGGCGGCTAACATGGGAACTCCTAAATGAATGAGAGCGGGTGCAGCGATGGTGGATGTGATGACATAATTGGCCGTAGTAGGGGTTCCCACATACCTAAAATGAGGCTGGCTACCATGGTCATGACCAAAGTAAGAAAAACATTTCCGCCCGCTAAATCAACTAGGCCGTTGGCCACTTTTAGTCCGATTCCGGTGAGGAGAATAACCCCGACGATTATTCCTGCCGCCGTACAGGCGATTGCAACCCCTATGGCCGACCGGGCTCCGTTTTCTAACGCTTCGAATAGACCCCGGATGGTTAAGCGGTTTGGTCCCGGTTGAATCATCCCGATGATCACAGCTACGATAATCGCATAAATGGCGGAGCGGATCGGGCTTAAATTGATGGCCAAAAAGAAGATAATGGCTGCGATAGGAATTAAAAGGTAGATTTTCCTAAGCACTTCCCATGTATCCGATCGAGGAGAGTATGATTCCCGGCTCTTTTTACCAATTCATCATAGAAGAAAAGCCAATAAAGCCCAACGAATCCTCCGACGATGGCCAGAATCAAGTCGTAGAAAGGAATCTTTTTTTCTCCCGTTCCAGTTATTTGTAATAAATTAAAAAAGATAGCTCCTTTCCATAATTCAATATTAAGCGAATACTATACCACTTTTACGTTGGAACCAACGAAAGAATTGCGATTTTTCACGAAACAAGAAAGGAAGATAAACGGGAAAAAAGGTCCCCGAAAGCATATAAAAAAAAGCAGGGGCCCCCTGCGTATGCCCCCGTGCATGCTCCTATTGGTTTTCGTGTGCTTATTTCTGATCCAGCACTTCTTTTGCACCTGCAATCAATCCTAAGAAAGAGGTAGCATCCGTGGGGATAACTAATTTGGTCGCTTGGCCATTGGCCACATTCTCCAAAGCCTCCATGGAGCGAAGCTGTACTACCTCTTTCGTCGGGGCTACCTCTTTGATCGCTTCGTAAACCAATTTTTGTCCTTGGGCCTTTGCCTCGGAAATACGAAGGATCGCTTCGGCTTCCCCCATCGCCCGCAGAACCTGGGATTCCCGATCCCCCTCGGCCCGGCGGATCTGGGCCTCTTTCTCCGCTTCTGCCTCTAAAATCTTGGCGGCCTTTAACCCTTCGGCTTGCAAAATTTTTGCTTCTTTTTCCCCTTGGGCGGTGAGAACCGCTTCACGGCGTATCCGCTCCGCTCTCATCTGCCGTTCCATCGCATCCTGAATATCTCGGGGTGGAAGGATGTTTTTAATCTCCACCCGATTTACTTTAATCCCCCATTTATCGGTCGCTTCATCAAGAACGGAACGCAATTTCGCATTTACCGTATCCCGGGAAGTAAGCGTTTGGTCCAGGTCCAATTCACCCACCAAGTTACGAAGGGTGGTTGCCGTAAGATTTTCAATGGCGGTAATGGGATTGGAGATTTCATATTGATTTCGGATCGGATCCGTAATCTGATAGTAGACAACGGTGTCGATTTGGATGCTCACATTATCCTTCGTAATCATGCTTTGTGGCGGGAAATCTACGACCCTCTCCCGTAAATCCTTGATGGAGGCGATACGGTCGATGAAGGGTATGACCAGATGAATTCCACTGTCCATTAAACGGTGGAATTTCCCAAGGCGTTCAACCACATATACTTCCGCCTGCCGCACAATTCGGACAGAGCGGAAAAGAATGATGATTACGAAGAGCGCAATGAGGAGAACGATCACATTAAAAACGGAGATATAATCATTCATCTTTATAAATCCTCCTTTTCTTTTCCGACGATGAGGGTAACACCCTGAACATCTAAAACCACAATCTTTTCCCCTTCCTTGATCAGGCCGGAGATGGAGCGGCCGCTCCATATTTCACCGCCAATTTTTACTTCTCCTGTTTTTGATTCTTCCAACTCGGTTACCGCATGCCCTTCTTTACCAATTAAAGCGTAAACTCCACTGGGAACATTCGGAGAGCGGCTTCGCCATTTTCGGGTGAGGGGGCGAGTAAAGAGAAGAAGAAGGATGGAACTTATGGAGAAGATCAATAACTGGAAACCGGGTGCAGGGATAAAGAATGCTATGATCCCTGCAGCGAGGGCACTTATTCCGATCCAAAGCAAAATAAAGGTTAAGGTAAAGATCTCAACGGCCAACAGGATAATCCCCAGACTAATCCATAAGAGCGGCATATTCCATCCCATCTTCGATTCCTCCCTTCTTAAAGAATTTTTTCACTTCCTAAGCATACATACGCTTAATCCGCAGGGGCGTTTCATCTTTCTTTCCCTTTCATGGGCATGGGTACAATTTTGATTTTTATTTCATCCTCCCGTGCCGACTCATCATACACTAAACGGAGAATGATGTGAGGAGGGATCTCTTTTGCAAGGGAAGAGACACAGCTTCCCTCAAATTTGGGAGAAGATCGAAAAGGAATGGGAAGAATTCTTGCGAAATGATTTGCCGTCACTTCAAAATTGGGCTTTCGTCGAAGAGAAGATTGAGGTTTCAGATGATGAGGTGAAAGTTTTTATTCACCTGCCGATACCTATCGGAAAGGAACAGGTTCACTTTGATCTGGAAGGAAACATGCTTCGCATCAAGATGGAGGATCGGCAAGAAAGGAGAATAGAAGATGAACGGAGCCATTTTTATCAGATATCAAAACGGTATAAGAGAGAGGAGCGGGTTCTTCAACTACCTGTCCCGGTGAGAAAGGAGAAGAGCAGGGTGGAATGGAGGGAGGGAGGGATATGGATCATTTTTCCTAGGATATGAAGCCTTCTATTCTCCCTTCCTCCACTCTTAGGTATAATATAGAAAAGAGATCGCAGCAAGACTGGGGGAGAAGGAGTGCGTTTTCGCCGAATTTTATCGTTGTTCGTTATATATGTTCTCATAGGCTTGATAACGGTCTACACATCGTTGCTCTGGGTTGGCTTCGTAAGGGAAAAAATCTATTCGGAAGAAATAGATTTTATGAATCCCCAGGGGACAAATGCCTTTACACAAAACGAAGGAGTAGATCCTTCTCCCACGTATACCCATCACCTCTCCTTTCAGCCTGAAAATCGGATTCTTACAGGTGATTCCCTCATTCAGACTTGGAATCGAACCAATATCCCTACCCGGGAAATTCATCTGCAGGTTTTTTTACGAGCTTTTGGTAAAGGGGAGCCTGCGCCGGTCTTTAACGAATTTATGCCGAAGGTTTATCCGGGAGGATTTTCCTATTCTTCTCTGCAATTGACCCAGGTGTTGCTGGATGGAGAACCTGTTCCTTACACCGTGGAAAACGCAGATTTGAAGTTGATCTTACTCAAAGATTGGAAACCGGGTGAGAAAAAGGAGATTCGAATCAGTTGGAAAGCTGAACTGCCTGCCATTCATCACCGGATGGGGAAGGAGGGGGATTCGTTTTGGTTTGGCAATGCCCTTCCCATTTTAGCCGTCTATGATGGGAAGTGGCATTCCTATGCCTATGAGAAGGCGGGTGATCCGTTCTTTTCCCAATTTTCCGATTATCATGTGGAGATCGAATATCCGTCCCGGTATACCCTAATCTCTACCGGTGAGAAAGAGGAAAGAAGCGAAGGGGAGAAGAAAATAGCTAAGGTGCATGCCGAAGGGGTTAGGGAGTTTGCATTTGCCCTCACCGCCCAACATCAGGTGGTCAGCAAACTGACGGAGGATGGGGTGCTGCTCCAATTCTACTACTACAAGTTGTCAAAAAAGGCAGCTCAAGAAGGGTTGGATCAGGCGGAAGAAATGCTCCGCTTTATGAAGAATTTGGTGGGGGAGTATCCGTATAAGCGATTAACCCTTTTTGAAAATGAAATGTTTATCTCCGGAATGGAGTACCCCGGATTGATTCTGCTGGACCGGTCCAAATATAAAGGGGAAACGGTAGTCCACGAAGTTGCCCATCAATGGTTTTACAACTTGGTCGGGAATGATCAGGTCATGGAACCTTGGCTGGATGAAGCGATCGTAACCTATTATACGGATCGCTTCATCCGAGGATCCGGTTTAAACGATTACTATCTCCAAATAAAAAAAAGATGGGAGAAAGATGGGAAGCCAAAGCTTTCTTCGGTGCTGGGGTATACCACCTGGAGTCAATACTATAGGGACATATACCTCTATGGGAGTCTAATGCTTTATGAATTGGAACAGAAAATGGGAAGAGAAAAATTTAACGACTTCATGAAAAAATACGTGGCAGAGTTCCGTGGGAAGATTGCCCATAAAGAAGATTTTATCCGTTTGGCGGAAGAAGTTAGCGGTGTTAACTTAGATTCCTTCTTTTCCAACCGTATCCAATAAAAAGAAGGGAAAGGTAAAATTCCTCCTTTCCCGCTTCCTTTTTATGAACGATATCCTTTTTTAGTTCATTCTGATCTCAATTTGGAGATGTCAACTCGATTTGATCGGACTATTTTACACCGGTAAATTGTTCTTCTTCTGTTGAACCCTTTAAGGCAGTGGTTGATGAAAGACCGCCGGATACAACCAAAGAGACCTCATCAAAATAGCCTGTTCCCACTTCACGTTGGTGACGGGTAGCTGTGTATCCATATTTTTCACTTGCAAATTCTTTTTGTTGCAGGTCGGAATATGCGGCCATGCCCCGTTGATTATAATCGCGGGCCAGTTCGAACATGCTGAAGTTGAGAGCATGGAAGCCGGCCAAGGTGACAAATTGGAACTTATATCCCATTTCCGCGATCTGTTCTTGGAAAGTGGCGATGGTCTTTTCATCCAGTTTCTTTTTCCAGTTGAAGGAGGGAGAGCAGTTGTAGGCGAGAAGCTTGCCTGGGTATTCTTTATGAATGGCATCGGCAAATCTCTCAGCTTCCTCCAGATTGGGTTCGGAGGTTTCTACCCACAGCAGGTCGGCATAAGGAGCATAGGCGAGGCCCCTGGCAATGGCGTTCTCAATTCCTCCTCTGATTTCATAGAATCCTTCAGGGGTTCTCTTGCCGGTAATAAATTCCTGATCCCTCGGATCGATATCACTGGTCAAAAGATGAGCTCCATTCGCGTCGGTTCGTGCCACGAGAAGGGTAGGAACCCCCATCACATCGGCGGCAAGTCTTGCGGCAGTCAGGTTACGGATGGCGTGAGAGGTGGGAATGAGAACCTTCCCCCCCATGTGGCCGCATTTTTTTTCGGAAGAGAGCTGGTCTTCAAAATGAACACCTGCGGCGCCCGCTTCGATCATTGCTTTCATCAGTTCAAAGACGTTAAGCGGCCCACCAAAACCGGCTTCAGCATCTGCAACGATGGGGGCAAACCAATAGGTATCCCCTTTTCCCTCAACGGTTTGAATCTGGTCGGCCCGTTGAAAGGCTTGATTGATTCTCTTCACCACGTGGGGAACGCTGTTGGCAGGGTAAAGGCTTTGATCCGGATACATTTGCCCCGCGAGGTTCGCATCGGCAGCCACCTGCCACCCGCTTAAATAAATGGCCTTCAGTCCGGCTTTTACCATCTGAACGGCTTGGTTGCCTGTCAATGCTCCCAGGGCACGGATAAAGGGTTCTTCATGCAGCAGTTTCCAAAGACGGTCTGCCCCGAGGCGAGCTAAAGTATATTCAATTTTCACGGAACCTTGAAGACGGATCACGTCCTCCGCCTTATATTCCCGTTTAATTCCAGCCCAGCGGGGGTTTGTTTCCCATTCTTTCTGTAGTTCTTCCGCCTCTTTCTCCACATTCCTCTTCAAGGTGTAATCCAACGTCATCATCCATTCTCCTCTCCAATCTTTTTTGTGAAAGAAAACACGTAACGAATGTAATCAAGTGGGCATTATGCGAAAGAAAAATTAATCCAAGAGCTCATATCCAGGGAGGGTGAGGAACTCAACGAATTCATCTTTCAACGAAATATCCCGGATCAGCTGCAATGCCTCTTCATAACGTCCATGGGCAAATGTTTCCGCTCCAACCTGTTCTTTGATTTTACCCATTTCTTCGGCGGCAATTTGTTCAAATAGCTCAGGAGTTACCTTTCGACCATCGGATAAAATTCCCTTCGGATGGTGAATCCATTGCCAAATTTGGGCTCTGGAAATCTCAGCCGTAGCGGCGTCTTCCATCAGGTGAAAGAGGGGGACACTACCTGTACCGTTTAACCAGGCAGCCATGTACTGGACGGCTACATTCACATTGGTCCGCAATCCTTGTTCTGTGATTTCTCCCTGGGGAAGTTGCAATAAATCTTGAGCTGCAACCGCAACATCTTCCTGTTTCCGATGGATTTGGTTTTTCTGAGGCATATGTTCATCAAAGACCGATTTAGCCACGGGAACGAGTCCGGGATGAGCGACCCATGTTCCATCATGACCATCGGTCGCTTCCCTTAACTTATCTGCCCTTACTTTGGCAAATGCTTCTTCATTGGCGGCTGGGTTATTCTTAATCGGAATCTGGGCAGCCATTCCGCCAATGGCATGGGCATGGCGGCGATGGCACGTTTTTATGGCGAGAAGGGAATAAGAGCGCATGAAGTGAGTCGTCATGGTAACTTGGGCACGATCTGGGAAGATCACATCAGGGTGATTGCGGAATTTTTTGATAAAGCTAAAGATGTAGTCCCAGCGTCCGCAGTTTAAACCGGCTGCATGCTCTTTTAATTCGTATAGGATCTCATCCATTTCAAAAGCGGCAAGGATGGTTTCGATCAAAACCGTCGCTTTAATCGTTCCTATAGGAATATTCTTTTTTTGTTCAGCGAAAAGGAAAATCTCATTCCAAAGCCTAGCTTCCAGATGGGATTCCATCTTTGGAAGGTAGAAATAAGGACCCGTACCGTTTTTCAAAAGCTGATCTACATTATGATAGAAATAAAGAGCAAAATCGAGAAACCCACCGGGGATCGGTTTTCCATCGACGAAGATATGTTTTTCATCGAGGTGCAATCCCCGGGGACGTACGATGAGCGTAGCGATCTTAGGATTGAGGCGATACTCTTTCCCTTCAGGACTGGTAAAGGTAATTTTTCGGTTTACCGCATCTCTTAGGTTTAACTGTCCTACGATCATGTTTCTCCACGTTGGGGAGGTGGCATCCTCAAAGTCTGCCATAAAGACGTTGGCCCCGGAATTTAAAGCGTTAATAATCATTTTTCGATCTACCGGACCGGTGATCTCTACACGACGATCCTGAAGATCATCGGGAATGGGAGCAATTTTCCAATCCCCTTCCCTTATCTCCTTTGTTTCCGGGAGAAAGTCAGGCATCTTCCCCTGATCGATCTCCGTCTGTCTCTTTTGGCGTAAAGCCAGAAGTTCATCTCGCCTGGGTCGAAAACGGCGTACCAGTTCTTCTACAAAAGATAACGCCTCTTCCGTGAGAATTTCGGAGAACCCGGGATCGTATGGTCCTTTCACTTCAATCCCTGTGGCTTTCCTTTCCGTTTCCGTTTCCATCTCTCCACCCTCCTTGTTATAATATAGAACGGACTGTAATCCTATTATACTATTACACACCATTCCCTTGTCAATCCTTTGTTGTATAAAAAATTTAAAATGAACATCTGTGATATAACAAAATAAGCTCTTTTCTTAGGGAAAAGTCTGTGCTATAATCATTGAAACCAACTTCACTGGTTTTTGAAAGGGTGATCGAAATGGGAACGGTTGTTTATCGTTTTCGTTCATTAAGCGATACCTTTGAACAACGCTTTTCTACCATTAAACTTGCGATGAGAAAGGCTTATCTTGATTGGGTCTATAAAAGGTATCAGCCGGAAGAGATGGTTTTTGACGGAAAGCGTTTCTCCTTTGTAGAAATGAAAAGCTACTGGGAGAAAGAAGGGTGGAATCATCTTTAAGACAAAAGGGATGATCTTGAAATAGGGCAAGAGAAAGGACCTGCCATGAGGGCAGGTCCTTTCTCCGTAATCCGTCATTCCTTTCATCGAACCTTTTTCTATTGGGTTCGTGCCATTAGCCTGTTAAGGGATGCCCATGGGGAAAATAAAAATCCCTCATCATGTTTTCTGAAGAGAAACGGGGAGAAGAATTGTGACGGTTGTCCCCTTGCCCGGCTCCGATTCGAATTGGAGTTCGCCTCGGTGAGCGCGAACGATCTGAAAGCAGACGGTTAACCCTAGCCCGGTACCTTTTTCTTTCGTGGTATAAAACGGTTTTCCCAAACGAGAAAGAAGTTCGGGAGCAATTCCTACTCCTTCGTCACGAATAGAGATGCGAATCATGTCCTGATTTGCCATCTCCACGATGATGTGGATATTCCCCCCGTGCGGCGTGGCATCGATGGCATTTTTAATGAGATTGATAAATACTTGTTTTAATTGATTTGCCTCACAGTACATCGGCTCCACAGAAGAGAGTGTTTTTAAGGAAATTTCAATTCCTTTTAGATTTCCCTCGGTCCGAAGGAGTGAGATGACTTCGGATAGAAGGACTACGATGTCTTGTTTACGATATTGAACCATCTGAGGCTTGGAAAGTAGGAGCAGTTCGCTCGTCACCAGATTAATCCGCTCTAATTCTGCCAGCATAATGGGAATGTATTCTTTTGTTTCACCCCCTTCCTCCATCAATTGGAGGAATCCTTTTAAAGATGTGAGGGGATTGCGGATTTCGTGAGCGATCCCTGCTGCCAATTGACCGACCATAGAGAGCTTGTCCAGATTTCTAATCTCTTCTTCCGTTTTTTTTCTTTCGGTAATATCCCGGAAGACGAGGAGAATTGCCTTCCCACCCTGATAATGGATTGCCCTCCCGTTCATTTCTACAAAGTGGGGCATACCTTCCTCTCTCTTAATGAGGAGCTCTTCCAACTCAGGTTCTTTTCCTGCTTCGATTTCTTCCAATTTCTTTAGCAAGGAGGCTTTGCTCTCCTCATTTAATTTTTCAAGTATGGACGATCCTAACAATCGGTGATGATCGGATGTAGAAAAGAGATAACCCGCAGACGGACTGGCATAAAGGATTTCTCCGTTCTTTCTCACAACCAAAAGAGCGTCAGGAATAATCGAAATGATCTTCTCCAACTGCTCCTCCGCTTCCCTTAAGGCAATATCGGCCAGCTTGCGATGGAATTGATCCGCAAAGAGTTTGTGAAGACCAATTCCTGCCACTAGATAAGTGAGAAAGTGAGAAAGGCCGATTTTGCTCATGATGTCTGAGCCAATGGGCAGGATGAGAATCGTTCCGAAACTAACGATCCAATTTAGGAGAAAGAGCGGGTAAAAATGTTTCCGGTTAAAAAAATCGAGCCCCCCTGAATAGCCAATTAGTCCGATGATCGTCGGTGCGGCAATCCCAAACAAGATTCCTGGAATCATACCCGCACCGGATAGAACGATGCGATAAGAAGCGACGAGGATGAGAACGGGAATGGCAATGCGGTATCCTCTAAGAAAAGAAAGAATAAATAGAGGAAGCATGCGAAGGTCAAAAAAGTACCCGTCATAAAGGAAAGATTCAAACATGAGAACGACAAGGAGAGAGATGGAAAAGATACGTAAAACGTCGAACAAAGGTCTCCTTTTTGGTTTTGCTCTAGCTTCCAGCTCGTCAATTTGATTAAGAATGAGATAAAGAAAGAGGATATTTGCCAGGTTGTCTAGAAAATGAGTAAACATGGAATCCCTCATTGTAAAAAAGTATCTATACTCTTAAAGTATTCTTGACCTTTGTCGAATTTTCCTTCTTTCACCAATACATCTTAAAAAATTCATTTTTGTTGGGCACCGAAAACGGGATTTTCGATTGATCGTTTATTTTTTGAACTATATAATGGTGATGACTCGCAAGGAGGAAGGTTTGGAAGATGGGTGATCTTTTAGATGTGGAAGGAATAACGGGAGGCTACTCATATGAATATCCGGTTCTCCATCACGTCTCCTTTTCGGTAAAGAAAGGAGAGATTGTTGCTTTATTGGGATTAAACGGAGCCGGTAAAAGCACGTTAATTAAACATATCCTCGGTTTCCTAAAACCTTTTAAAGGAAAAATAACGATTGATGGAAAGCATATAGATGAAAATCCCCAGGAATACCGGAGAAAATTTGCATATATTCCTGAAATGCCCATCTATTACGAAAATTTAACTCTTGGGGAACATCTTCGATTTGCAGCAAAGGTTTATGGTCTGACCGATGAGGAGGTTAAGGATCGCCTTCCTCGCCTTTTAAAAGAATTTAACATGGAAGGGAAGGAGGAGTTATTCCCCTCCTTCTTCTCAAAGGGAATGAAGCAAAAGATGATGATCATGGCGGCCCTGCTCGTCAGGCCTGCTCTTTATGTGATCGATGAACCGTTATTAGGGCTTGATCCCTTGGGGATCAGGTCCCTCCTACAGGCCTTGGTTGTGGAAAGGGAGAGGGGAGCAGGGATTTTCATGTCTACGCACATCCTCTCAACGGCCGAACGGTACTGTGATCGTTTCCTCATTCTTCATCAGGGAAAATTGATCGCGTCGGGAACTCTTCAGGAATTGCGAAGGGGGGTAGGAGCCCCCCATGCTTCCTTGGATGAGATTTATCTCCAGTGGATTGAACGGGGAGAAGAGAAATGAATCGTCGTTTTTTTTCGCATCTATGGTTGGAACGTTTTCAGCAATGGAGCCGGGAGCGGTTCATAGAATGGAGGGGAATTGCGAACGGATTTCTTTTTCTACCCATCTTCCTTTTCATGATGGCTCTTTATTACTATCCTTTGTTTTTAAAAGGGCTGCCGGAATCGGCTCCAATCTCCCCCCTCCTTGCTTTCCTCTTTTCTCTGAGTACCGCAACAGGAAGGATCCGATATTTTGTTCATCCTGCGGATCTTTCCTTTCTCCCCGCCTCAGAGGCGGAACTAGGGGGGTATTTCCGCCGCTCTTTTTTTCTTGCCTGGGGATTGCACGCCCTCTTTCTAATGCTGCTTTTTGTGGTATCCTTACCTCTTTTAATCCATCATATGTCGAACAAAGGCTTTCAACTCGGGGCATTTCTTCTTCTTCTGCTTTTTCTGTTAAAAGGATGGAGTCTTTATCTCTATAGTTTGGAAGTGCGCTATCAAAACCGACAAAGGAAAGATTTATCTTTTGTTCTCAGGTTTTTCGTCGCATTTCTCCTCCTTTGGGGCTTAATGGGTGGAATGCCCCTCCTGCTCTGGTCCGGAGGCGTAGCCCTTCTTCTCACCACCCTTTATTATTCCCTTTCTTTACGCACGAAAGCGATCGCATGGTCCGCTCTACTTCAGGAAGAGGAAAGGTTAAATCTGGCTTATGCCAGAAGAGTGGGAGCCTTTGTCGACGTGGGAGGAATCGCTCCTGCATTTAAGAACAGAAGGAGTGTAACCCGTCTCGTGAAAAGGGTATTTCCCCTCGATTCATTTCCTTATTTTTCATTCCTGCTCCTGCAATGGACGAGGGGGGATGGGTTTGGCATGTTCTTCCGCCTTTTTGCCGTAGGACTCCTTTTCCTATTCTTTTTTCCCTCTCCGTGGGTAGCGATGGGGGAAATGGTTACGGTAACGCTATTAAGCCTCCTTCAATTGGATTCGTTTTTTCAAACGATAAAGCGGAAGGCTTTTCTTCCTATTGTACCGATCGATCAAAAAGGGCTTAAGGAGGGGATGTTTTGGGCGGGAAAATTTCTTCTCACTTTGTTTGTCCTTATAACCACCATTCCCGCTATCCTCTTTTATCCTTTTCAACTTCTCCAGCTGTTAGGCTTCGAAGGAATTGCTTACGCAGTGGGATGGTGGAGGTTAACCAAGAGACTTGAGAAAAACGGTTAAACGTTGGAAGAGATTTATTGCTTTCTCAAGTCTCCTTTGGTATAATTAAAGTCGAATTAAAAAGTGGTAAGACTGAAACATGTATGGCCTCTTGGATTACAAGAATGGCATTTCAGGTTTGCAGGCTTCGCTTTTTAATGGAATGTTTATTAAAGGAGGCCATATTCATGGTTGGTAAAGTAAAATGGTTCAATGCTGAGAAGGGGTATGGGTTTATCCAAACGGAAGAAGGCGGAGATGTATTTGTTCACTTTTCCGCAATTCAGGGAGACGGATATAAGACCCTTACGGAGGGGCAATCGGTTGAGTTCGACATCGTTCAAGGTAATCGTGGTCCCCAAGCTGCCAATGTTGTGAAACTTAGCTAATCGACACGCGATAAAAGGCATCTCCACAAGGGGATGCCTTTTTAAATATGTTTTGTTTTTGTTATAGGGGCTCCCTTTCCTGTATATACTGATACTAATGTAAAATCATTCGGGGTGCGTATCAGATGGAGGGAGTTTACCATCTTCAACCTAGTTTTAACGAATTTCGAGTCTTTTTTAATGAAAAGGCTCTGGAAATTAGGCCTAATATGGTGATCCGGGATTATGAATGGTTTCCCAAAGGAAAAGAAGATTTTTTTTTGGTTCGTTATGGGGGAAATAACGCCCTTTATGGAGGGATTAATCGGCAAACAGGTGCGCTTCAGGAGTTGGCTTTGATCCGGGAGAAAGATGGATCAAGCAATGCCCGTTTAGAAATGATGGTGGGTTCCATTCTCATCCTGGAAGGACTCCGATTACGCTTGTCCATGCCGGAAAAGAGCCGCCTCTTTGAACAGTTAGGCCTCGTCGGCAAAAGGGATGGAACGGAAAAACGGGAACGTGTCGCCCATTGGGGGAACATGACCTTGCGGCATTATAGCACCGAAGGTCCTGGCTTTTATGCTTTTTTTCTCCAATATCGCTGAAAGGAACGTAAGCAAGGAAAATCCCATGATTTTAACGAATCATGTAAATGGAACGCTAAAAAGGAATGGATAAACCAGAGAGAGAAAAAGGTTAAAAGATGGGGGATGTAGGATGAAAAGAAGGGAACAGGTTATGGGTAGCCTGGCTGTCTTGTTGGCAGCCAGTTTTTATGGGGTGATGAGTCCTATTGTGAAGGGGGCGTACGGAGAAGGGCATACGTTTCCGCAAATTACTTTTTCTCAATTTTTTTATGCTACTCTCTTTTATCTCCCTTTCTTTTTATGGCGTATGGGGAAGGTGAAGATACCTATCAGAGAAGGGGTATGGCTTTTTTTTGTTGGGGTCATAGGATTAGGAGGAACAAGCCTTTTCTATTATGCTTCTCTCCAATATCTGCCGGCCTCCATCTCACTCATTCTCTTATTTCAATTTGTCTGGATAGGTCTTCTCATGGATCGATTATTTTTTAAGAAGAAAGGATCCCCCTTACAACTTTTTTCCGTATTGATCGTTTTGTTGGGAACCTTTTTTGCGGTTCCTTTATCCTATGAAGGTGGAGGGATTTATCTGCCCGGCTTCTTGTTAGGCTTAGCTGCAGCCGTAAGCTACTCCTTTTTCCTCATCGGCACCTCTCATATTTCTCACCATATGGAAGGGTGGTTTAGGAGCGCATGGATGGTGATCGGCGCCATGACCGTGATCGGTCTCATCTTTCTCACGTACGTTCCATTGCAGGAGTTAAATCCCTTTGGCGGCATGACGAAATGGGGACTTCTACTTGGCCTATTGGGTCAGGTCTTTCCTCCCCTCCTCTTTTCCTACGGAGCTCCGAAGATCGGAGGGAGTCTTACTTCATTGCTTGGTTCCATGGAACTGCCGGTTGGGCTCTTGGCTGCATTCTTTCTGCTCAAAGAAGAGATCAACCTCGTACAATGGATGGGGATTCTCCTTATTTTCTCAGGAATTCTTCTTACCCAGCTTGAACAGTTCATAAACGGAAAGGGGCAAGGGAGGATTCCTTATAGAAGGAAAACTCATGGAGAAAATGGGTAACGGATGGGATGCACGGTTTTCCTAAAAAAACCATTGCAACGCGGATTGATTCGTGGTATAGTAAATATCGCTTGATTCGTTTTTTGCGGGTGTGGCGGAACTGGCAGACGCACTAGATTCAGGGTCTAGCGCCTTTACGGGCGTGGGGGTTCGAATCCCTTCACCCGCACCATACAGGGCAGTTGAACTCCAAATGGTCTGGAGTTTTTTTATTGATAAGTTTATTTCACCGCAGGATGATAAGACCGATTCCAGACGTTGAAATGATTGCAAGAAAATCTTTAGCAACAGGTGTTGTTCTCTAGGGGCAGTTAAGACGGCTGCCTCTTTCTTTATGCGTAAAGCTCCTTTTTCTCTTTCCCGCGAAAATGTTATAATACCCTTGTTTATTTAAGATTTCATCACCCTACGGAGGGAATGGGAATGGAAAGAAAATGGTGGAAGGAAGCGGTTGTTTATCAAATTTATCCCCGAAGTTTTATGGATTCGAATGGAGACGGAATCGGAGATCTGAAGGGAATTATTTCGAAGCTTGACTATTTAAAGGAACTGGGGGTCGATGTGATCTGGCTTTCCCCGGTATACGAATCTCCCAATGACGATAATGGTTACGATATTAGCAATTATCAAGCGATCATGAAGGAATTCGGTACGATGGATGATTTTGATGAGCTGTTGAAAGAAGTGCACAAACGGGGAATGAAGCTTATGATGGATCTCGTCGTGAATCATACTTCCGACGAACATCCATGGTTTCAACATTCCCGGGATTCGAAGGAGAACCCGTATCGTAATTTTTACATCTGGAGAGCGGGCAAAGGGGGAAAGGAACCAAACAATTGGGAGTCTGTGTTCGGTGGTTCTGCATGGGAGTTTGACGAAAGGACAGGGGAGTATTACTTGCATCTCTTCAGTCGTAAACAACCGGATCTCAATTGGGAGAATGAAGCGGTTAGACAACACGTATATGAAATGATGCGATGGTGGTTGGATAAGGGCATCGACGGGTTTCGCATGGATGTGATTAATCTTCTGTCTAAGGTGCCCGATTTGCCGGACGGCATCCCTGCGCCGGGAAAGAAATATGCTTCCCCCTTCGATTACGTGGCCAATGGTCCGAAGATTCATGACTACTTGAAGGAGATGTCGGAGAAGGTCCTCTCCCATTATGATTTGATCACCGTGGGAGAGACACCGGGGGTAACTCCCGAGGAGGCTAAGCTTTATGTGGGAGAGGATCGAGGCGAATTGCAAATGGTTTTTCAGTTTGAGCATATGGATTTAGATAGTGAAGGGAGCAAATGGAATGTAAAACCCTGGAAGCTTACCGATTTAAAAAAGGTGATGAGCAAGTGGCAAAAAGAACTGGACGGAATAGGCTGGAACAGTTTGTATCTCAATAACCATGACCAACCTAGACTCGTCTCTCGCTTTGGCGATGATGGAAAATACCGCGTGGAGTCGGCGAAGATGCTGGCCACTTTTTTACATACGCTTCAGGGAACCCCTTACATCTACCAAGGGGAAGAGATTGGGATGACCAACGTCCGGTTTCCTTCCATTGATGATTATCGGGATATTGAAACCCTAAACATGTATCATGAAGCAGTCGTGGAGCGGGGAGAAGATCCTAGGAAGGTGATGGAGAGCATTTATGCAAAAGGAAGGGATAATGCCAGAACACCGATGCAGTGGGATGACTCGCCCCATGCCGGATTTACCACAGGAACGCCATGGATTCAGGTGAATCCGAATTATAGGGAGATCAATGTAAAAAAAGCGTTGGCTGAGGAAGATTCCATCCTTCATTACTATCGGAAGTTGATCCGCCTGCGCAAGGAATATCCCATCATCATTTACGGCAGTTATGAGCTTCTGCTGCCTGAGGACGAAGAAATTTATGCGTATTTAAGAAAATGGGAAGGCATGAAGCTCCTCACGATACTTAATTTTAAAGGAGGAACTCCGGTTTTCTCATTTCCGGACGGACTTTTCTCGGACAGGGCAAAATTGCTCATCAGCAATTATCCCGTTAATGAAGTTGAAAGTTTACAAAGGGTTAAGCTTCGCCCTTATGAAGCGAGGGTTTATCTTTTTTAAATGCGCGACGTAAAGAGAAAATGAGGATGTATTAGAAAGGGAGGATTTGTTTGTATAAGTTGGAACAATGCAGCGAAGTAAGCATGAATCCCAAATCGATCGAGCTGGTCTATCCATCTCAGGCCAAGATAAAAATCACCTCTCCCCATCGCGGTATCCTCCATTTTCAGGTGATCCGAATTACGCCTTGGAGTGAAGATCAGGCGGAATCTTCTTATTCCGTCCTTGATGAAGACCCCTTGCTTCTCGAAGCGGAGGATCAGGAGGAAATTCTAGTGATCCAAAGTGGGGAAGGATGGGTTCGTATTCATAAGAATCCCTTTCATGTGGAGTTATATTCTCTGAGTGGGGACTTGCTGTTAACGGGGAGAAATCCTCATATCTTGTTGGACGGCTGGCGCTCCCGCCTCCACTTTTCTTTTCAAGAGGGAGAAAGAATTTATGGTTTGGGAGAATGGGAGATCGAAGAAGAGGGGATGAAATTGGATCACAGGGGAAGGATCCGTCACGTGTGGAACAATCACCTTCCCGCCCCTTCCCGTCTACTTCTCCCGATCCTCTATAGTTCTAAAGGTTTTGGGCTCTTTATTGATAATCCTTGGCCTGCCCGATTTGATTTCGGGGTGGAGGATGAGGAGGGATGGTTTTATGAATCGGAAGGAGGAAACCTCTCCTATTATCTATTCCTCGGTGAAAATTTGAAAGAACTGGTACGGAAATACCATCTCCTCACCGGAAGACCCCCCATACCCCCCCGATTCGCCTTTGGTTACCTTCAATCGAAGTTTGGTTATAGGACCCGACAGGAGGTGGAAGAGTTAGCTGCGACTTTTCGACAAAAAGGGATCCCTTGCGATGCGATCATTTTAGATCTCTATTGGTTTAAAAAAATGGGGGACCTTCAATTTAATCGGGATGCTTTCCCCCATCCGGAAGAGATGGTGGCACGACTAAGGGAGATGGGCTTCCATGTGATTCTTATCGAAGAGCCTTATGTCGTTAAAGAGAGCCGCCTTTACCCGGAAGGGAATCGACTGCAAATTTTTGGCAAGAAAGCGGATGGGACAACCTATCTTTTTCCCTTTTGGGCAGGGGAATCGGCGTTGGTTGATTTTACCGATCCCCTCGCCAAACAGTGGTGGGCTGACCGACACAAAGACCTTATAAAGATGGGGGTGGGGGGATGGTGGACCGACCTTAATGAACCGGAGGTTCATCCCATTGATATGATTCATCACGACGGCCCCGCCCATAAGGTTCATAATATTTATGCCCTGGAGATGCAAAAGGCGGTAGCCCTCGCCTATGAACAGAATGCGCCGGATCAACGTCTTCTCATAATGAGCCGCTCTGCGTGGTCGGGCAGCCATCGTTACGGAGTAGGAGTTTGGTCCGGGGATGTGTCGACCACGTGGGATCATCTGCGAAAACAACCAGGTTTGGCGTTAAGCATGTCGCTGGCAGGCATTTCTCTGTGGAACAGCGACATCGGTGGATTTACAGGCGATGAGCCGTCGGCTGAACTATTTCTTCGCTGGATTCAATTTGGAACCTTTACTCCCCTCATGCGCCCACATGGGGCTCATCAGGCCAGAGAGCCTTGGGCTTTTGGCGAAGAAATGGAAAGGAAGATCCGTAAGTTTATTGAACTTCGATATCGTCTCCTGCCGTATATCTATTCCTTGGCCTATATAGCGTTTGATGCAGGACTTCCTTACATGCGCCCCCTGATCATGGAGGATCCTACAGATTTGGAAGCTGCTGATATGGAAGAGACCTATCTGTTCGGCCCCCATCTGCTGGTTGCGCCGATCCTGGAGGAAGGATCCAGGAAGCGTACTCTCTATCTTCCAAAAGGAAAGTGGTTTCACTATTGGTCCGATGTAGAAGTGGAAGGGGGGAGATGGATTGAGGTGGAGGCTCCTCTGGAGGAGATTCCCTTGTTTGTCCGAGCAGGGGCAATTCTTCCTTTCCTTC
Source organism: Thermicanus aegyptius DSM 12793 (assembly GCF_000510645.1). Taxonomy (NCBI): domain Bacteria; kingdom Bacillati; phylum Bacillota; class Bacilli; order Thermicanales; family Thermicanaceae; genus Thermicanus; species Thermicanus aegyptius. The sequence goes on from NZ_KI783301.1 coordinate 1,733,553, forward strand.
CGGTCATGCAGCATACGGAAGAAGAGAAATGGAAGGAACTTCACCTTATCGTCTACCCTGGAGAAGGAAGCGGGATCCTCCTCTATGAAGATGATGGAAAAACCACCGAATATCAAAAAGGGAGTTACCGCCTTACCCGTTACCGCATGGAGATTTTGGGCAAAAACCTTTTGATCGAGATTTATCCGGCGTATGATCGGCTGGAAGACGGGATCAAGGATCGGGAATGGACCATTGAGATTCTCCTTCGTCGTCCTCCTGCACATCTTTTTGTAAATAATGAAGAATGGAATACATTCCTCTATAAAGAGGGCAGACTCATTTTACCGCTAGGCTTGCGAAGCGTCGATCAATCCATTACCCTTCTGATCCAAGGATAAGGCGATGTAGGCTGTCCGACGCCATCCTTCTATGGTATACTATCGCCAAAAGGAAAATGATTGAGAAAGAGGAATCGGCATGACCGGGATCTTCGGATGGTTTATTCTTTTTTGGATGTTTTTTTTAATCGTTACGATATCGATCGGTGGATATTTCATGTTTCGAAAATTCCTTAAGGGGATGCCGAAGAAGGATGGCATGTCTACGCTGGATTGGCAGGAATATTATATAAAACAGAGCTTGCCGCTGTGGAATGAGGAAGGGAAGGCGCTTTTGAACAAGTTGGTTGCGCCTGTCCCTTCTCCGTTCCGGGAAGTGGCAAAGCAAACGATTGCGGCAAAAATCGGTGAACTGGCGTTGAGAGAAGGAGCAGGTGAGATCGATACCGACCTGATCATCCGGGGCTATATTATGGCTACCCCGAAACGGGATCATAAATGGTTAAAGAACTATCTGGATCAGGAAGGCATCGACTATTCCCGATATACCGGCCTGCTTCGGTAGGTTCGGCAGGAGTACCCCCCGTATCAACAACCCTTTTATTCAGATCTAGAAAGGATTATAAACGATGATCGGTTATCTTTATCCTTGGCTTCTTTTTTTTCATGTTTTTAGTGTGATCCTTTCCATCGGGCCTTATTTTATCCTGTTCCCTCTTCTCCGACGTCTCCAGGAAGCCTCTCATGAAGAATTGGAGCATCATCTTTTTGTCTTTCGCTATGTCGTTTGGATCTCTAAGCATGCAGGCCACCTTTTGGTAGTGACGGGGGTGTTATTGTGGTGGTTGGGGGGATACCGCTGGAACACATCTTGGATTCTGATCCCCATCTTTATTCTCCTGTCTGCTCTTTTCTTCCTGGCAAGAGCCTTTTCCCCAACAATCAAGGCGATACAGGAAGGAAAGATCGATCGCCGGGAAGCGGTCGGCAAACTGCGCTTTTCCCTTTATGCCTACCTCGTCATTCTTCTTGCCTCTCTATGGTTTATGATTGCAAAACCCACTTATTGGTAACGATTGAGGAGAGGGTGACGATGTATCCTAAGCCCTATTTAAATTATCTGTTTCATTTTTTTTGTACCCGCGATTACTTTGAATGCCATGAAATAATGGAAGAATATTGGAAAAGTGTGGGGAAGAAGAGAGATGTTTGGCTCGCACTCATTCAATTGGCCGTTTCTCTCTACCACCATCGGCGTGGAAATTTCTCCGGCTCCGTGAAAATGTTAGATTCTTGTTATACCTTATGTCGAAATATATCCTTTTCGGAAACAGGCATTGATCAACAAGGTTTTCTTGTTCTCCTGAGAGAAAAATTAGAAGAAATGAAAAGAGGGGAGGCTTATCGCCCCTTCCATATTCCTTTTTCCGACCCCTCCTTACTGAAGGAGATTTACCTGCATTGCGCACGCTTATCAATAGATCCGGATCAGATGGAGAGGGAAGAAATGATTATAAATAAACATCGATTTCAAAAAAAGAAAAAAGGGGGAGGTTAATCTGTTATTTTTTCCCCACAATCACCCCATGGTATAGATAAGGAGCTGACGCTAACGTTATTTCCGTATTCTTTATGGTTTTTTGGATGAGCTCAGGATCCAGGAGGGCATCCTCGTCAACCATCTGGTTAAGATCAGCCTCTTCATGCGCAGGGTTCTCCAGCTCTTCTACCACCGTTTGAAGATCCCATATGGAAACATCGGAAAAACCTTTTTGAAGGAAAAGTTTTTTCCATAGTTCCGGAGTGGGTAGGAATCCGATTCCATAGAAGCGGGAAATTTCATCAAAGAGGGGTTCTGGAAGGTCCTCTTTCGCCATCATCTCTCGATCAAAGATCATACCGTTCGGTCTTAAAAGCTCCGCATATCGAGAGATGATCTCCTCCACGTCCAGGAAAACCGTTAAAGATTCAATAAATAGAACATCAAAGGCTTCGGAAGGGAATGGAGGATGATACGCATCCGCAACGAGAAAATGAACCGTTACCTTCTCTTGGGCTGCTCTTTTTTTCCCTTTCTCAATCATCTCCGGCCTCACATCTACACCTGTTACCTCATACCCTCTCCTTGCCAACTCGCATGCACTTCTTCCTGTACCGCAACCCAGTTCAAGTATTTTGGCATTTCCTTCCGGGAAAAAATTATTTAATAAACGAAGCGTAGCTCGATACCCTCCGGGGTGCGCGCTTCCGATTCCCATTTTCATTAAGAGATCGTGATACTCCATAACGCATACTTCCTCTCCATTTAATAAATAGCCCTGAGCATCTTATGTAGAGGAAGAGGAGAAGGTTCAAAAAAGGCAACCGATGAGAAACGGTTGCCTTCTTCATCCTTATTATTCTTTGGTTACCACCAAAACAAGGGAATTAAAGCTAATAACACGAGAAAAGGAATCCACCACCACCATGCGGCATATCCAGGCCACCAAACTTCTTCAATCTCAGGTTCTTCCCCCCTTTTGCTTTCTAAGGATTCTACGATTGCTTCTTCATGGCTTGAAGCATAGGAAGTGGCAACAGCACGCACCGGCTCAAGAAAAATCCCGTCAGGAAGAACTCGTCTCACATATCCGTAAACTCTTCTTCCATCTCTAAAGTGTGCGATGACAGGTCGGCCGAGGTGAGCGATCGCGATTGCGTAGGTAACGGCCACGTCAAATCCTCCTTTCCTAACCTTTCTCTAACAACATATGTTGTGAAAGAAGGATAAGCCATCCACGTCTGCGGAATTTTTCATCTCCTATGAGAAGGGTTCAATAGAAACTTTTTGAAGCTCTAAATTTTTTTCAATGAGACGATCAATCTTATGCAGATCCTGAGTGGATTCGACCAAATCATAATCATCAATGTTTATTTTCAAGACAGGTGCGGCGGTAAAATGAGAGATCCATTCTTCGTAACGAGAATAAAGTTCCTTCCAGTAAGAGAGTGGTGTGGTGATTTCACTTTTCCTCCCCCTTCTCTCAATCCTTTCCATAATTTTTTCAAAAGGGCCGTATAAATAGATGACTAAAGTGGGAGGTGAGAAATAAGGATTCTCAATGATCGATTCATAAAGGGCAGAGTAGGTTTCATAATCCCTCTGGCTCATGTTTCCTCGTTCGTATTGAATCCTGGCAAAGATCTCCGCATCCTCGAAAATGGTACGATCCTGAATAATCCCCCTTCCCGCATGATGGATACGATTTTGTTCTTTAAATCGTTCTATGAGGAAGTAGATTTGCATATGAAAACTCCACTTCTTAAAATCACGGTAATAATCATCAAGATATGGATTTCCTTCCACTTTTTCAAGGATCATTTTTAGTCCTAAAGAGTCGGCTAAGTGAGCGGCGAAGGTTGTTTTTCCCACACCAACCATACCGGCCACTGAGAGTAGGATAGGGGAAGAAATAAGCATAAACAAAACCTCTTTTCAATCAGACTTTCCGTACAAAGGTACAGTTTCTATCGGGATGGGGCATTAGCATTGTACCACAGGTGGAGCGGAAAAGGTATGGAAAAAGAAAAAGCCCCGTCAGGGGCCCATTGGCTTAAAGAGGGAGATTACCACCAAAAAAGAGAGAGCGCTAAGATGGTGTAGAGAGGAAGGGCTAATCCGGCATAACCAAGTGGGTAATACGTAGGAACAATCCATGGTTTGCCGGCCTGTTCCAACGTGGTAACCTCAAACTCTTTATCCATCGTGTGGGAAGCAAGCCTTACAGAAGGCCGAATCGGTGCTATACGAAGGTGGGTTGGAGTCACGTGATGAACGATGCCGTAATGTCTCATGCCATCATGGCAATCGCAAACGACGGCTTTCCCTACAAATTGCCTAGCATAAGCATAAGAGACAGCCAATGTTTTCCCTCCTTTACGTTAGATCCATTCCCTTTATCTTACGTTTATTTTCAGGAATGGCCCTCCACATTAGCCGTTTTTTAATTCGTGAGGATCAAGAAAAAATAGGCGTGGCAATGGAGAGTGGGCAAGTTCCCAAACCGGGAGTAGGCAATAGATTAGAATTGAAAGAGGAAAGAAACAGGGGTGAAGGGATGGCGGTTATTAAGGCAAACCGTGAAGAGATTAAGCTTTTAGCACGCCTGATTCGAGCAGAAGCGGAAGAGGACGGGAAGTTGGGGATGTTGATGGTTGGTAATGTGGGAGTGAATCGGGTAAAGGGGGACTGTCTCGACTTTAAGGGAATACGGACCATAAAACAAATGGTTTTTCAACGCCCAGGAGGTTTTGAAGCAACACAGAAAGGATACTTCTATCAAAGGGCGAGGGATAGTGAAATCCGACTTGCCATCAAGGTAATTAATGGGGAGAGATATTATCCGGCAACCTTTGCACTTTGGTTCTTCAAACCTTATACAGGAGGATGTCCACCCCAATGGTTTAACCAATGGAATAGCGGAAGATATAAATCCCATTGTTTCTATCAACCCACCGTATCCAGCTGTCCAGGCGTATATCGTTAGAAGGAGTGATGTTTGATGAGTTATCCCTATATGGAATGGGAATACCCCTTATCTTCTCATTATCCTATCTTCTCTCCTCATGCGGCGCCCACCCCCACAACACCATTACAACCCAGTGGCGCCACGATCCCAGGCATTCCCCTCACTCCCCAAGAGATGCTGGAAGAAGAGATTTCCTATGTAGAAAACATCTTGCGGTTTAACCGGGGAAAGATGGCTACCTTCTTCATGACCTATGAAAATAACCCGGAGTGGACTGCGAAAGTATTTAGGGGAGAGATCGAGACGGCGGGTCGAGATCATATCATTATTAGTGATCCCAATACCGGCAAGAGATTTCTTCTTCTCACCGTAAATTTGGATTATGTGGAGTTTGACGAAAGAATCGCTTATGTACCGCCGAGGATTCCACCCTATGTACAGATGCAACTGGAAGAAAGATAATGGAAATACTATGAAGGCCTACTCGATAGGCCTTATTTTCTTTATGAAGGAGGGATCGATCCATGTTCCACTCTTTGTTGATCAAATCATTGGTTCTCTGCTTCTTCATCGTTACTCCTGTAGGGGAGGAAAAATTCCATGAGCTAACGGATATTGAAGCACCTGTACAACAAGCCCATTCGTTTCATGAATTGGTGCATGCGGCCGACATCATAGCTTACGGATCGTTCGGAGAGGTGACAAGAAGGGAAGATACCACCCAATTGGTAGAGGGGAGAAGAATCATCCACTATATACAACCTTTTTATGGGCAGACTTATATAAAAGGCGGAGCTTTTGAATTCGTTGATGTTCTTACGACAGGAGTAGAACCTTCTCCTCCCTTGGCAGATCCCTTAAATAAACGTTTTCCGGGGGCGGTGGCAGAAGGCGAGTATGTCGTATTTCTTAAGAAAATTCCCGGCCGGCCTCTTTATTATTTGATAGGCGGTTGGCAAGGGTTATATCCGGTTTATGAAGATGAAATCATTGTTTTAGAGGAGGGGGGGTTTCAGGAACTGGGCGGTTTAACGGTGGAACAACTGAAGAAAAAGGTGGAACTTCTTGAAAAGTAGTTTTATTGATGGAAATAGGAAGAGAGTAAAGATGGGATAAAAAGTGAAGAAAGGAGAGAAAAAATCTAGGTAGAAGCCGTTTCCTCTTTCATATGATTACATAGGATAGCAAAGAATAAGAATCGGGAGGTAGAAGGCATGGGAGCGCATGTTACGCCAGGTGGTGCCATCGCCATCACTCTATTCTCCTTTGCAGTGGTGGTCTATGTATTATTGGTCATATCGGCAAAAGCATAACCGCAAATGAGATCATGAAAAACTCCGTGAGCTTCACGGAGTTTTTCGTATGTGTACTGGGGCAGATCTCTAAGGGATACATATTAATTTTTATAATCGGGAAATGTAAAAAAAACTTACACAAGAATGAAAAAGAGTATTGACTAGATGAGAAATAACACGTATAATGGCATCATAAGAAATGATGTTATTTAATATTACAAAAGATGTTAGGAGAGGAGAGTGTTCCGTGTGAAGAAAAGACCGTTTTTATTCCTTCCCGTCTTACTTTTTCTTCTTCTTCCCCAGACAGCCTTTGCTGCTGAAGATCCTGTGGCTGCCGTGGCAAAATCGGTCGATTTGCTCTGGGTTCTCATTGCAGCGGTTTTGGTCATTTTTATGCAGGCCGGTTTTGCTTTGTTGGAGGCAGGTTCAACGCGGATGAAAAATGCAGGACATATTGCAGGGAAAACGGTCCTTGCTTTCGGTCTTGCCACCCTTACTTTTTGGGCCGTAGGCTTTGCATTTACATTCGGTGAAGGAAATGCCCTTATTGGTTTGAAAGGGTTTTTCCTTCAAGGTGTGGTTGAAGTTTTTGGTATACCCATCCCTCATTTCTTCCTCTTCCAATTTGCGTTCGCTGCGGTTTCTTTGGCGATCGCGCTAGGCGGATTTGCGGAGAGGGCGAAATTATCCATCTATTTTATCTTTGGAATTCTCTTCACCGCCATCATCTATCCGGTGGTTGGTCACTGGGTCTGGGGTGGAGGTTGGTTAGGGACGATGGGAATGCAGGATTTTGCAGGATCCACGGTCGTTCACCTTCAGGGAGGGCTTGCCGCCTTAATTGCTACGATCATGCTTAAACCCCGATTAGGGAAGTTTAATAAAGACGGCACCGCCAATTTTATGCCGGGACATAACCAGGTCTACACCGTCTTAGGAGTAATCATCCTCTGGGTGGGTTGGTTTGGTTTTAATGCAGGGAGTACCCTAGGCGTTGCCAATGGACTTTACGGGCATGTAGCCCTAACCACCCAACTGGCTACCGCTGCAGGAGCGGTTGCCGCCATCCTAGCTGCCTGGGCTTACTCGGGGAAAGCGGATATCCCCAGCATGTTAAACGGAGTCCTTGCCGCTCTTGTTGCCATCACTGCTGCTTGTGCTTTCGTCGAGCCGTGGGCTGCCGTACTTATCGGGGCCTTGGCGGGGATTCTCACCTACTTCAGCGCAGTTGTTTTGGAAAAGATGGGCGTAGATGATCCCATCGGCGCCTTCTCCGTTCATGGGATTGCCGGGATCTGGGGGACCTTGTCTACAGGTTTCTTTGCTTCTCCTCGCCTTGTGGAAATTACCGGAGTTGGAAAAGCAGGGTTATTCTACGGCGCCGGTTTTGAACAGCTTGGCGTTCAAGCCTTAGGTGTGGCAGGTGCCGCTCTCTATGTTGCCGTAGTTAGCTATATCATCTTCGCAATCTTAAAGGCCACCATCGGACTTCGTGTAACGGAAGAGGAGGAAATTGTAGGCCTTGATCTTTCCGAGCACGGATCCTATGGATACCCTGAACAGATTGAAGCATTGCAACAGCTTCACTCCGCCAAATCTTGACGGACTAACTTACGCCCCCCCTTCTTTTAATCATATATCTTTTTTCGCCCCGAAACCTTTCTTGACACCTCTCCTCATATTGGATAAGAGTAAAGAGAGGAATCGGGGCCTCTTTTTTACTCAAGTTTGAGGGGTGAGAGGATGGAGGAGCATCTCCTACGATGTATCGATGAAAGTCAAACGATTGAAAACTTAATCGTTTTGCGACAAAAAGGTTTGGATGATTACCGCTCTACCATCACAGACCGATGGATGAGCCATTCAGAATTTAAACAGTTAGGAGAATTCCATCGCCACCTTTATAAACGGGTCATCGAGATCACCTTACAAGAATTAGAAATAGAGGGTAAAATACCTAAAAAATTTAAGCCTTTCTCTTTTGTTTTACTTGGAAGCGGAGGCCGTGAAGAATTGACGTCGGCCAGTGATCAGGATCATATGATGATCATCCAGGGGACAGATGAAATGGATGAGGAAGAGGAATTGTTTTATGCCCATTTCACCCAACGAATTGCCGTCTCAATGGTTCAGATCGGTCTTCCCCTTTGTGAAGGGAATGTGTTAGCCACCAATCGTAAATGGCGCCTCCTCGAAGGGGAATTACGGCTCCAATTGGACGAATGGTTTTACGATCATGACTGGAAGCAAGTGAGAAATTTTATCATTCTCTATGACATGAATTCCGTTTATGGGGATGTTGAGATTGTAGATCGTATCCGTCAGTACATTTACCGCAAATTAGAACAGAGCCCCTTTTTCCTAAAGAGAATCTTTGAAAATATGAAAAAAAACGAGGTTCCGTTAACGCCGTTTGGAAAGATTATGATATCTATGTATGGACCTCATCAGGGTTCCATCTCGGTTAAACAGGGAATGTATCTTCCCCTGGTTAAATCGATTCGTCTTATCTCCATAGGAGAGCAAATCCATGCCAACTCAACGCTAAGCCGAATTCAACATCTCGTAGATCAAGGATTTTGGGATGAAAACACGGGGAATTATTGGTCATTCACCTTCCTAAAAATAATGACTTTGCGTTACGGAATGCCGATTCGGTTTGCGATGAAGGATGGTGATCATCTCCCCTATTCGCATCTCGCGGCCCGGGAACAGGGAGAAATCAAAGAGATCTTAAGAAGCTTGAAAGATTTACAGAAAGAAGCGGAAAGCTACGTTAAACATAAATTAGGCGAAAGGAGGTAATTCAGGTGAGGGTTCCTTGGACTCATCTCATCTCTACCATTAAAGAGCAAGGAATCGCCCAAAAGAAATTAGGTTTTCCTAATCTTGACGACCCTAATCACCTCGCTTATCTTCGATATCTGCTAAAAGAGAGCAGGCAAGAGCAAGATCTTGCGATTCCCCTCGATCAATTGGACGTGATCGTCTTTGATTTCGAAACGACCGGTTTCTATCCGCAAAGGGGAGATGAGATCATCTCCATCGGGGCGATACGATTTCGAGGTTTGGGTGATGAGGAAGAATTTTTTTATACACTGGTAAAACCGAATAAGGCGATTCCACCTCATATTCAAGAACTTACGGGAATAAATCAGGATGCGGTATCAACAGCTCCAACGATTAAGACGGCTATCCATGAATTTATGAAATTTGCGGGAAGTCGCGTCATGGTTGCCCATTATGCCAACCATGATAAGCGTTTTTTGGATGAGAACCTTTGGAGATTATATCGGTTGAAAGTACAGAATCGTCTGTTTGACACCAAACATATATATCAGTTTTTATACCCTGAATGGGAAGATTACACGTTGGAATCCATATTATCCCATCTAAACCGAGAGGTGGGGAAAAGACATCATGCGTTAAGTGATGCTCAAATGGCAGCGGATTTATGGAAAACGGCGATGCATGAAGTGTCGAAACGAGGAGCCCGGAATTTGGGAGATCTATACCATCTTCTTGCCGTAGCAAGATAGTTTTCCCACGCTATGTTGAAATTCGTTATAAAGACGAAGAGACTTTTTTTACGATGTATGCATATGCAACTGGGATTTGCCATAAAAGGGATTTCCCATAGAAAGGATCTTTCTATCTTTTTTTTTTTGAATGGATTGCATAAATAAACGTAAGGATGTATTATAATTCATAACAGAGAAAAAGGGGTGGGGAAGGTGAAAATCGCTCTCATCGGGACAGGATATAGCAGTATAGAGTTGGTTCGTATTTTGCTCCAACATCCGAATGCTGAATTGAAGAAGGTGATCACACACTCCCAAGGGGGAAAAGAGCTTCAGGAGATGTATCCTCACCTGGCTTCAATCGCTGATTTTTCTTTGGAAGATTTAGAGATGGATTCTTTTCGTTCCGGTCTGGATGTTGTTTTCCTTGGTACCCCTGCCGGAGTGAGTGGAAAATGGACACCAAAGCTTTTAGATCTGGGCGTGCGGGTGATTGATTTATCAGGAGATTACCGACTAAAGGATCCCAAAGAATATGAAGCATGGTATAAAAAGGAGGCTTCCCTCTCTTATTTAGGCGAGGCGGTTTATGGGTTAAGCGAAATCTATAAGGAAGAGATTAAAGGAGCAAGACTCGTCGCCAACCCTGGTTGTTATCCGACAGCTTCATTGCTAACGCTGATCCCTGCGCTCAAGGAAGGGTTGATTTCCCACGAGGGGATTATCATCGATGCAAAATCCGGAATATCGGGAGCGGGAAGGGGAGTAAGTCTCTCACTCCATTACTCAGAGGTAAATGAAAATTTTAAGGCTTATAAAGTGGGGATTCATCAACATATCCCGGAGATTGAACAGGAATTAAGCAAGATTAAAATGGAGAAGGTTTTCCTTACCTTTATCCCCCACTTGGCTCCCATGACCAGGGGAATTTTGGTTACCGTCTACGGTCGAAGGAAATCAAACACAACAACCCGTGACCTGATCGAGCTATACCGGGAGTTTTACCGCGGAAGCCCCTTTGTGCGGATTCGAGGTGAAGGTTCTTATCCGGCGACCAAAGAAGTGTATGGATCAAATTATTGTGATATTGGGGTTTATGTAGATGAAAGAAGCGATCAGATCATTCTTTTTGGCGCCATCGATAACATGGTAAAGGGTGCCGCCGGTCAAGCGGTTCAGAATATGAACCTCATGTTTGGTCTCGATGAAAGAACCGGTCTTCTCCAAACGCCGATCTATCCTTAATCTCCGGGATCAGTGATGGAAAGTGGCAAAAGGGAAGAGGAGGAATGAGAAGGAAGAAAGGGTGAGAAGAGAGGGACCGGGGAAGTTAGAAAACGAGAAATGAAATTCATGTGAAAACGAATGGGAAGTACATGGACGAAATCAAGATATACAAGAAAATGAATGAAAAACAAAGAGAATAAGGGAAAAAAGAAAAGAAATGAAGAAAAAGATAAGCGAGAAAGAAGGAGCGGGCGATGATCGAGAAAAATATCATGCTGGAGAAAGAAGGCGGAGTAAAAGTTTTCGAAGGGGGAATTACCTCTCCTCAAGGTTTTCACGCAGGGGGGATCCATATCGGACTGAAGAAAAAACGACTTGATTTAGGCTGGATCTACTCAGAGATTCCTGCCAATTCAGCCGCCGTATATACGGTGAACCTTTTTCAAGCAGCCCCCCTTCTGGTGACCAAAGAAAGCATAGGAAAGGAAGGCTGTCTGCAAGCGGTCCTGGTTAATTCGGGAAATGCAAATGCTTGTACCGGGGAAGAGGGATTACGGGATGCCTATGAAATGAGAGATTCTTTTGCGGAGTTTTTGCATCTTCCTCCCCATCGGGTTGCCGTCTCTTCTACGGGAGTGATTGGTGAGCCTTTGCCGATGGAGAAAATAAGAAACGGAATTAGGCAAATATCAAGGATCATTAAAGAAGGAGACGCAACAGATTTTGAACAGGCCATATTGACGACCGACACGACGCGGAAAAGGTTTAGCGTGGAAGTAGCCATTGATGGAAAAAAGGTTGTGATCGGCGGGGCTGCGAAAGGTTCAGGGATGATTCATCCGAATATGGCGACGATGCTCGCCTTTCTTACCACCGATGCTGCCGTGGAACAGCAGGCTCTTCAACTGGCCCTTCGCCAAGTAACCGATGAAACGTTTAACATGATTACCGTAGATGGCGATATGAGCACAAATGACATGGTCCTGATCATGGCCAACGGATTGGCGGCTAACCGGCCTTTGCACCCGGAACATCCTGAATGGAGCCTTTTTCTTGCTGCGCTTAAGGAGGTCGCGAAGAATCTGGCAAAACAGATTGCCAGGGATGGGGAAGGTGCGACGAAGCTTATCGAGGTGCATGTTACGGGAGCCTCGGATGAAGAGACGGCAAAAGCGGTAGGAAAAGCGATTGTGGGATCAAGCCTTGTTAAAACGGCAGTCTACGGTGCCGATGCCAATTGGGGGAGAATCATTGCAGCGATCGGATATAGCCGAAGCCCCATTGATCCGAACCTGGTTAGCATCCGTCTCGGTTCTCTTACCCTCTTCCAAAATGGGAAAAAGGCAGTATACTCGGAAGAAGAAGCCACCGAGGAGTTGAAGAAAGAGACGGTGCGAATAGAGGTCCTTTTAGGCGGTGGAAAGGGAGAGGCGACAGCCTGGGGCTGTGATTTAACCTACGATTATGTACGCATTAATGCCTCGTATAGGACTTAATCGATTGTTTCATATGAACGCATGTGATAAGAGAAAGGATCGAAGCGGACTTTAGCGTAAAAGGTCCGGAGAAAAAGAGAAGAACCCATAAGCAACGGAAATGGATAGGGGGGGAAGATGTGAAAAGCATCGTGATAAAGCTGGGGGGGAGCATATTGAATGAGATCCCGGATGCTTTTTACGAGCAAATCGTCTTATTTTTTAAAGAAGGAAAAATTAAGCCGATTCTCATTCACGGTGGAGGACCTGCCATCACCGACGTCCTAAATCGCTTTGACGTTCCTACCCGATTCGTTCAGGGAATTCGGTACACCGATGAGGAAACCGTGGAGATCGTTGAGATGGTATTAAGTGGAGCGATGAACAAGAAGCTGGTTCGAAAGATCATCCAAGCAGGCGGGAAGGCGATGGGGCTAAGCGGCGTCGACGGAGGCCTTTTTCTTGCAGAACAGGTGGATGACAAGGAAAGGCTGGGCTTGGTTGGAAAGATTGTCGAGGTAAAGAGGGAGTGGCTTGACCTGCTTCTGGATCAAGGGGTAATCCCGGTCATTTCTCCCCTCTCCCTAGATGCATCATCCAGGCTTCTTAATGTGAATGCGGATCAAGCGGCTGCGAAAGTTGCGGAAATCTATGGGGGCAGACTTATTTACGTAAGCGATATTCCAGGCATCCTGGTTCAGAAAGGGGAGGATCGTCAAATCCTCCATGAAGCGACCGCCGCCGAAATCCTCCGTTATATCTCGGAAGGAGAAATCACAGGGGGGATGATCCCCAAAGTAGAAACGGCCTTGGCAGCCCTCTCTCAGGGTGCTTCAGAGGCGATCATTATTGATGGGCATGATCCTCAGGCACTGGGGGCATCCCTATTGGGAGAAAAGGTTGGAACGAGAATACGTTGGGAGGAGAAGAGTCATGCATCCGCCACTCATGGAGACCTATAAACGCTACCCCATAAAAATCGTCAAAGGAAAGGGAAGTTGGGTATGGGACGAAAAGGGGAAAAAGTATCTTGATTTTACTTCCGGCATCGCCGTTTTGAACCTAGGGCATGTTCCCCAGGAAGTGAAGGAAATGTTGCAACAACAATTGGATGCGGTTTGGCATACCTCCAACCTCTTTCACATCCCCTCCCAAGAAGAACTGGCAAAAAAACTTACGGAAGTTAGCGTTGCAGATCAAGTCTTTTTCTGCAATAGCGGAACCGAGGCAAATGAAGGAGCGATTAAACTGGCTAGACTATACGCCCATAAAATCCTCGGGAAAAAGGGAAGTGAAATCATCACCTTTACCCATTCCTTTCACGGGCGAACCTTGGGATCTCTTTCCGCCACTGCCCAAGAACATCTGCAAAAGGGGTTTGAACCGCTCCTAGAGGGATTTCGTTATCTCCCCTACAATGATATGGAGGCGTTAAACGAGCTGGTCGGGGAGAATACCATTGCGGTCATGTTGGAATTCATCCAGGGAGAAGGTGGAGTGATTCCTGCAGAAGAAGAATGGCTGAAGAAGCTTTATACGATCGTAAAGGAAAACGGACTTCTTCTTATTGCCGACGAAGTGCAGACCGGCATGGGAAGAACAGGGAGCCTTTTCGCTTATGAAGAATATCACATTGAACCGGATATCATAACCCTTGCCAAGGGACTTGGGTCCGGCTTTCCCATCGGAGCGATTTTGGCAAAGAAAGAAGTAGCAGCTGCCTTTACTCCGGGAACCCATGGCAGCACTTTTGGCGGAAATCCCCTGTCCACAACGGCAGGTTTGGCTACTTTAAAAGTACTGACCAGAGAGGGATTTCTGGATGAAGTAAAGAGAAAGAGTCAAATGCTAAAAGAAGGGCTCCTCCAATTAGAAAAAAAGTTTTCCTTCCTTACGGTTAGGGGAAAAGGGTTTCTTTTGGGTATTCAACCGAAAGGAGATGTGGGTACGTTCATCACCATGGCCCGGGAACGGGGAGTTCTTCTATTAACGGCAGGATCCGGAGTGATCCGTATTTTGCCACCTTTGACCGTGACTGAAGAGGAAATCAAGGAGTTCCTTCAGGTGATGGAGGAGATATTTGCAGCCTATGCCTTGACGACGCAAGGGGTGTAGAAGATGAAAAAGGGCATGCTGATTTTAGAAAATGGAGCGGTATTTCAAGGAACTTGGATAGGTGCGGAAGAAGAACGGATCGGTGAAGTGGTTTTTACCACCTCAATGACGGGATATCAAGAGACCCTGACCGACCCCTCTTATGCCGGGCAGATCGTCACTTTCACCTACCCCCTTATCGGGAATTACGGGATTAATCTTTATGACGATGAGGCGATAAAACCTGCCGTAGCAGGTCTCATTATGGGAGAAATCGCTGAACTTCCTAGCCATTATTTATCCGTACAATCTTTTTCCGATCACCTGGAGGACCTAAAGATCAGTGCCCTGACTGGTGTTGACACCAGGGCGCTGGTCCGGATGATTCGGGAGAAGGGAACGATGTTGGGGACCCTTCATGTTCAACAGGAAGAAGGGGAGGCGAAGGCCAGGCATTTAAAAATGATCGAGGAGTATACTCCACCCTTTTGGATCGAGGAGGTTTCGTCTCCCAATCTAAAACATTTTGGAGGGGAAGGTCCCCATATTCTACTCATTGACTATGGTTTTAAAAAGTCGATTGTGGATGCTTTGCTAAAGGAAGGCTGTCGGGTAACGGTTGCCCCCTATTCGATTTCATTTGAAGAGGTAAAAAAGATGGCCCCCGACGGAATCCTTTTTAGCAACGGGCCCGGGGATCCAATGGAGTTGCATCCTTGGTTTAAAGAAGTTAAAGCGATGACAATGCAATACCCTTCCTTGGGGATCTGCTTGGGACATCAGGTCATTGCTTTAGCCCATGGGGCGAAGACGGAAAAATTACCTTTTGGACACAGGGGCGCCAATCATCCCGTCAAGGAAAGTTTAACTGGAAAAGTATGGATAACCACCCAAAATCACGGGTATGTGGTGACGGAGGAAAGCCTTAATCAAGAAGAGTTTATCATCACGTATCGGAACTTAAACGATCAAAGCATAGAGGGGCTTAAACACCGGATCTATCCCATTGAAACGGTACAATTCCACCCGGAAGCACATCCGGGCCCTACAGATACCCAATTTATCATTGCTTCCTTTGTGGAAAGAGTAAGGATGGGAGAGAAAACGTATGCCGTTAGATAAAGATCTACGAAAAGTGTTGGTCATCGGCTCCGGTCCCATCGTGATCGGGCAAGCGGCCGAATTTGATTACGCGGGGACACAAGCTTGTCTTGCCTTAAAAGAAGAAGGAATTAAGGTGGTTCTTATCAATAATAATCCGGCTACGATCATGACTGACCCTGCGATCGCCGACGCTCTTTATCTTGAACCGCTGACGGTAGAAAGTGTAGAGAAAGTGATTGCCCGGGAACGCCCCGACGGACTGATCGCAACCCTTGGAGGTCAAACAGGGCTAAATCTAGCTACGGAGCTTTACAACCAGGGAATATTGAAAAAATATGGGGTAAAAGTTTTGGGAACTTCGATTGCGGCGATTAAAAAGGGAGAGGATCGGGAGGCGTTTCGAAATTTAATGCTTACCATCGGTGAACCAATCCCCGAATCGAAGGTGGTTCATACCGTGGAAGAGGGAGTCGCTTTCGCAGAGGAGATCGGATACCCTCTCATCCTACGCCCGGCCTATACGCTAGGCGGCGAAGGAGGAGGATTTGCAGGGGACAGAGAGGAATTGCTTACCCTTCTTCCTAAAGCCCTCTCCCTGAGCCCGATCCATCAAGTGTTATTGGAACGGAGTATCCGGGGATGGAAAGAGATTGAATATGAGGTAATGCGGGATGCGAATGATACGGCCATTATTGTATGCAACATGGAAAATTTTGATCCCGTAGGGGTTCATACCGGTGATTCGATCGTGGTTGCCCCGGCTCAAACCTTAACAGACCGGGAACATCAAATGCTCCGTTCGGCGGCGATCAAGGTAATCCGTGCTTTGGGGGTTATAGGGGGATGCAATATCCAGTTTGCTTTAGATCCCCATTCCAATCGCTACACCATCATTGAAGTAAATCCTCGGGTTAGCCGTTCTTCCGCATTGGCCTCTAAAGCGACCGGCTATCCCATTGCCCGCATCGCTACAAAATGCGCAATCGGCTATCACTTAGATGAAATCTTAAATCCGGTCACAGGCCACACCTTTGCCGCTTTTGAACCTTCTTTAGATTATGTGGTGGTGAAACTGCCCCGTTTTCCTTTCGACAAGTTTACCCATGCCGATCGGACTTTAGGGACGCAAATGAAGGCGACGGGGGAAACGATGGCGATTGATCGTACCTTTGAAGGTGCTTTTTATAAGGCCCTCCGATCCCTTGAGATGAAGCATACCGGGCTTTTAAAAGAGGAATTGGAGAAGGTTTCGGAGGACCTCTTGATGAAGGGATTAATTTCCCCCCATGATCTTCGGCCTTTTTATTTGGCCGAAGCCTTTCGGAGAGGGATGAGCATCGATGAAATGAATCGTCTCACGTCGATCGATGCCTGGTTTCTCGGTAAAATTAAAAAGATGGTAGATTTGGAGCAAGAGCTAAGGGAGTACGAATGGCTAAACCTGCCGGATGATCTTCTAAGACGTGCCAAGGAAATACAACTCCCCGATGCCCGTATCGCAGAAATCTATAAAATATCCGAAGAGGAAATACGTAACCGATATAAAAGGATGGGGATTTCCCCCGGATTTAAAATGGTAGATACCTGCGCAGCGGAATTTGAGGCGGCTACCCCTTATTATTACTCAACCTGGAAAGGGTATGATGAAGCACGCGCATTAGAACAGGGGAAAAAGGTGGTCGTATTGGGTTCGGGACCGATCCGCATCGGCCAGGGGGTTGAGTTTGACTACGCCTCTGTTCATGCTGTCTGGGCACTGAAGGAAACGGGAATAAAAGCCATCGTCATCAACAACAACCCGGAAACGGTAAGCACCGATTTCTCCGTTGCGGACCGCCTCTATTTTGAACCTTTGGCACCGGAAGATATTCTTCATATTATAGAGAAAGAAAAAGCAGACGGGGTTCTTATCCAATTTGGAGGTCAAACTGCGATCAATGTGGCAAAACCCCTCGAGAAAGCAGGAGTAAACATCATTGGCCCAACCGTGGATGCCATCGACCAACTGGAGGATCGGGAACGGTTCTATGCTTTGCTAGAGAGACTGGATATTCCACACATCCGTGGAGAAATGGCAAAAACTCCTGAAGAACTGAGGAAGAGTGCCACAAGGTTAGGATTTCCCATCTTAGTGCGCCCCTCCTATGTCATCGGTGGGCAATCCATGGTCCTCTTTTATTCGGAAGTGGAACTTCTCGACTATCTCGCTTCCTGGAAGGAATATGACGAGGCTTCTTTTCCCACCTTCTTGGTTGATCAATATTTGCCGGGACTCGAATGCGAAGTAGATCTCATCTGTGATGGGGAGGAAGTTCTCATTCCGGGGGTTTTTGAACATGTGGAGAGGGCAGGTGTTCACTCGGGCGATAGTTTTGCCCTTTTCCCCTCCGTTACCCTTAGTCAAGAGATAAAGAAAAAGATTGAGGAGTATTCCCGCCGCATTACCCGAGAACTAAATTTTTCCGGCATCATGAACATTCAATTCCTCTTAAAAGATGAGGTGCTGTACGTCCTGGAGGTAAACCCAAGGGCTTCACGGACCGTTCCTATTGTTAGTAAGGTAACGGGAATTCCTATGGTTGAGTGGGCGGTTCATGCTTTGCTCGGTAAAAAAATCTCTGAGATGACGGAAAAGAAGGGTTTGATCCATGAGCCTTTCTTTTATACCGTGAAAGCCCCCATTTTTTCCACGGGCAAACTGAAGGGAGTGGATCCGGTCCTCGGACCGGAAATGAAATCGACGGGAGAGGTTCTCTCTTTAGGCTGCACTCCGGAAGAAGCATTAAGGAAAGCTTTTTCGATGGGCGGCTTTCCACCTCTAAGCAAAAAAGAGCTGGAGGGAAAAGGGATTCTTCTCGCCATCTCGGATCGGGAGAAGGAGAGAAGTTTACCATTGATTCATCAATTATCGATCAACATACGTTCCATCCTCTATGCGACCCGAGGTACGGCTCGCTTTTTGAAAGAGCATGGAATTGCCGTGCAGAAGATCGTGGAGACAAAGGAAGAAGTGCTAAGATTATTTAAAGAAAAGGAGATCACCATGGGAATTGTCCTTCCTACCCATGGAGGAAGGAAAAAGAGCCTTGGTTATACGATACGCGAGACGGCTCTTCGCCAACGGGTTCCGCTCTTTACCTGCATCGATACTCTCAAATATTTCTTGCAAACAGAAGAGGTACCACTCACCGTTAGAAGCTTAGAGGGATACCGGTTACAAAACTCATCCAGCCCCGTTATTTAAGGCGGGTATTTTTTTTTACATTTATAGTTGCATAATTATCCGTTTAGTTGTATTATAATCCATATCAGATATGATGAAGGGGTGGGGAGAATGGGAACCGCATTCCAAAGTGCAGAGATAGTAAAAAATGAGAGAAAGCGGTTGGGAACATCTTTTAAGGGGAAAGATTTTCTCAAACTCTCCGATTTTACACCGTCAGAAATACACCTCTTATTAGAGGAAGCAGCCCGACTAAAACGGATGAAAAAGGAAGGGATCCCCCATCCATTCCTTGCAGGTAAAATCTTGGGGATGATCTTCGAAAAATCATCCACAAGGACCCGGGTTTCTTTTGAAGCCGGAATGATCCAGCTCGGAGGGAACGCAATTTTTTTAAGCTCCCGGGATTTGCAATTGGGGAGAGGAGAGAGCATTCATGACACCGGAAAAGTTCTTTCCCGCTATGTGGATGGGATCATGATTCGTACTTACTCCCATGAGATGGTAGAGGAATTGGCCAGGGAAGCCACCGTTCCCGTCATTAACGGTTTAACCGATACACACCATCCCACCCAGGTTCTCGCCGATCTCTTAACCATAAAAGAGGTAAAGGGGGATTTAAAAGGTTTAAAGGTTGCTTTTGTCGGAGACGGCAAAAATAACATGGCCCACTCTCTATTAGAAGGCGCGGCCTTAACCGGGATGCATCTGGTGATTGGTACACCTGCAGGGTTTGAACCGGATCCGGAGATATTTCACCAAGCGAAGAGGATTTCATCCATGACGGAAGGTTCAGTACAGGTAACCACATCGCCTGAAGAGGCGGTGGCAGAGGCAGATGTAGTAATCACCGATGTGTGGGCCAGCATGGGGCAGGAAGAGGAGAGCGAAAAACGAAAAATTCTCCTTGCTCCATACCAGGTGAACAGCCGCTTGGTCCAATATGCCAAGTCGGACTATATCTTTCTCCATTGTTTACCTGCCCATCGTGGAGAAGAGGTGACGGAAGAGATTATTGACGGGGATCATTCGGTCGTCTTTGAAGAAGCGGAGAATCGGCTTCACGCCCACAAAGCGATCCTCCATCTCTTTATGGGAACATAAATCATTTTCCGCTATGCTTTTTTCACCTGTTTTAAAAATCTATTCATCGGAAAAAGGAGAGAGAATTCATGGCGAAAGAAAAGATCGTATTGGCCTATTCCGGCGGATTAGATACTTCCGTCTCAATCAAGTGGATTCAAGAAAAGTACGGGTACGATGTGATTGCCTTAAGTTTAGATGTGGGGGAAGGAAAAAACCTGGAGGCGATCCGCCAAAAAGCACTAAACGTTGGCGCCATTAAATCGATCGTGCTCGATGTAAAAGAGGTCTTTGCCGAAGAATATATTCTTCCTGCATTAAAGGCAAATGCCCTTTATGAAGGGAAATATCCCCTTCATTCTTCCCTTTCCCGCCCCCTCATATCCAGGTATCTCGTCGAGGTGGCGGAAAAAGAAGGGGCGGTGGCGGTGGCCCATGGCTGCACCGGAAAGGGGAATGACCAGGTTCGGTTTGAAGTTTCCATCAATGCCCTAAATCCCTCGCTAAAAGTGGTTGCTCCGGTAAGGGAGTGGGGGATGAATCGGGAAGAGGAGATTGAGTATGCAAAGGCGAATGGGATTCCGATTCCCGTCGATCTTGACAATCCTTTCTCCATTGATGCCAACATCTGGGGAAGGTCTTGCGAAGCAGGAGTGTTAGAAAACCCATGGAGTGAAGCTCCGGAAGAGGCGTTTGCCTGGACCAATCCCATCGAAAAAACGCCGGACCATCCCGAGTATATCGAAATCGAGTTTGTCAAAGGCGTTCCGGTCTCCTTAAACGGCGAGAAACTTCCTCTGGTTGCCCTCATTGAGAAGCTAAACGAACTTGGAGGAAAACACGGAATTGGCCGCATTGACCACATAGAGGATCGCCTGGTTGGGATCAAATCCAGGGAAGTGTATGAAAATCCCGCGGCGGTCATTCTGATTCAAGCCCACAAAGAATTGGAGTTTCTAACTCTCCCACGGGAGGTTATACAGTTTAAACCCATGATCGACCTTCACATGGGAAAAGTTATCTATGAAGGCTTATGGTATTCTCCCATTCGGAATGCGTTGGAGGCGTTTGTTGAAGAAACACAAAAGGTTGTGACAGGAACCTTGCGGGTGAAACTTTTCAAAGGACAATTCATGGTTGTAGGCCGGAAATCTCCGTATAGCCTTTACAATGAAGAATTGGCCACCTATTCCAGGGGAGACCTCTTCGACCATAATGCAGCCGTCGGATTTATTAAATTGTGGGGTCTTCCGACCCGTATATTTAGCGAAGTGGAAAAGGAGGTAAAAGGGGAGAAATTAGTGAACCAAATCGACAATCATCTTGTTAAAAGCTAAAGTTCCACTTATGATGGTTCATTTCATCGAAGGAAGATCAAACGCAGCAGGTTCGGGAGGGGTTCGATTGGATAAATTATGGGGGGGGCGTTTCAGCAAGGAAACAGACCAATTGGTTGACCAATTTACCGCCTCCATCTTTTTTGACCAAAAACTAGCCGCCTATGATATAGAAGGAAGCATTGCTCATGTGGAGATGCTTGGGTCGTGTGGAATCTTATCGGATGGGGAAGTAAAGAAAATCAAAGACGGGTTGTTGGAGATGAAGAGGAAGGCCGAAAAAGGGGAGCTCCATTACCGTCAGGAAGATGAAGATATCCATATGAATATCGAGCGCTCCCTGCTGGATGCGATTGGGCCTGTGGCAGGAAAGCTTCATACAGCCCGCAGTAGGAATGATCAGGTTGCCACAGATATGCATCTCTATCTTCGAGAGAAAATCGATGAGATTCTATCCCTTCTCCTTCAGGTGGAAAAGGAAATCGTAGAGCAAGCGAAAAAAAATGTAGAGACCATTTTTCCTGGATATACCCATTTACAGCGGGCACAGCCCATCTCATTTGCCCATCATCTTCTTGCCTATTTTTGGATGTTTGAACGAGACCGGGAGAGATATAAAGACAGCTTGAAGCGGGTCAATTGGCTACCTCTTGGAGCAGGGGCATTGGCAGGAACCACATTCCCCATTGATCGTTTTTTGACGGCAAAAAAATTAGGATTCGATTTTGTCTATCCCAATAGCATTGACGCCGTAAGCGATCGGGATTTTATCTTGGAGTTTTTAGCGAATTCTTCCATATTGATGATGCACCTGTCCCGGCTAGCTGAGGAATTGGTTCTTTGGTCTAGCCAGGAGTTCCAGTTTATCGAGATTGATGACGCCTTCTGCACCGGTTCAAGCATTATGCCCCAAAAGAAGAATCCCGATGTTCCGGAACTGATTCGGGGAAAGACAGGGCGTGTCTATGGGAATCTCATTGGGCTTCTAACCGTAATGAAAGGACTACCCCTCGCCTACAATAAAGATCTTCAGGAAGATAAAGAAGGGATGTTTGATACGGTAATCACGATAGAACAATCCCTTCAAATTTTAGCCCCCCTCTTGCGAACGATGGAAGTGAGGAAAGAGAGGATGGCGGAAGCGATACGTACGGATTATTCAAACGCGACAGACTTGGCCGATTACTTGGCAAAGAAAGGGATACCTTTCAGGGAGGCGCATGATATTACCGGGAAGATCGTTTATTACGCGATTACAAAGAAGAAAAGTTTACTTGAATTATCCTTGAATGAATATCGATCTTATTCCCCTTTATTTGAAGAGGACCTTTATCAAGCGATCGATCCCAGGCAGGTCATGGCTGCACGAAACAGCTACGGAGGAACCTCTCCGGAGCAAGTGGCGGTTCAATTGAGGTTAGCCGAGGAAAGGGTGCGAACGAACCCCTAAGCGTCACAAAGAGAGAATCATTATGTATAATGACGTATATTTATACAGCACATTTTTTAAAAAGGCGGCTCAAAAAGCCGCCTTATCCATGGAGACCGGAGCATTTAAAAATTTAGTGATTAAATCGATTTATTCTAGCAAAAAATTGGATGAGAAATTGTAAGAAGAGTTTCTCGGAAGGAGAGAGATCCCGTTGATTGGGAACTACGATTCCCACGTTTCGGGAGATGACGGGTTCTGAAATCGGGATTCTTACCGATGCTCTTGGAATGTTGTCGATCAAGGTGATCTCCGGTAAGATGGTTACCCCTAATCCGGCCGCAACCAGTCCCTTTATGGTATCAATTTCTTCCCCCTCAAATGCTACCTTCGGTTGAAATCCCATCTGCTTGCATGCATCATCGACGATCTTACGCAGGAACATCCCGGAACGGAATAATACAAACGGTTCATTTCGTAATTGGTCAAGACGAAGGCTCGTCTCGGTAGATAAGGGATGGGTAGCGGGGAGCAGGGCCGTCATTTGTTCCGTGAAAAGGATATAGCCGGTTAATTCTTTATCATTGGTTGGTACGGGGGTGACAAATGCCATATCAATCTCTGCGTTGAGAACGGAGTCGATCAAATTCTTGATCATTCCTTGTCTGAGTTCGAAGTGAATGCCCGGATGTTGGCTTCTAAAGGCAGAGATGACCGTAGGAAGCGTATAACTGGCTAAGCTGCTGGGAAAGCCGATGCGGATCGTTCCTTCTTCAGGATTTAGAAACTCATCAATTTGCTGTTTTGCTTTTTCAATCTCTTTCATCACATTTTCCATATGTTCTAAAAACATCTTTCCCACCGGCGTTAAACGAACATTTCTCCCTTCACGAATAAACAGCTGTACTCCCAATTCTCCCTCAAGGTTGGCGATCTGCCTGCTAATCGCCGATTGGGCCACATTCAAGGCAAAAGCCGCTTCGGTTACATGTTCTCTTTTTGCCACCTCAATAAAATAACGAATTTGCGTCAGTTCCATCTTTTCTCCCTTCTGACCACAAACAATCTCATTGTTCGATTAAACTTATCTAAATAATATATTGTTTGTATGATTAATTATACATATACTATGAGGTAAAGAAAAGAGAGAATGATAAATAGTTTCTCAGGGTTTGTCCTTATAAAAAAAGAGGGACGCTCTGGAAGAAGGGGTGTGGATCATGAACCATCAGTTTTTTCAACAAAGAGGTTTGTACGATCCGTTCTTTGAGCATGACGCTTGCGGAATCGGATTTATCGCCCGATTGGGTGGCGATTCCTCCCACGAAGTCTTAAAGAGCGGAATAGAGATGTTAACCAGATTAGATCATAGAGGTGGGAAGGGAAGTGATCCCAATACAGGGGATGGAGCAGGGATCCTGGTCCGGATCCCCCACCACTATTTCCTAGAAGAAGCTAAGAAGGTAGGGATTCATCTTCCGAAGGCCGGTTCCTATGGAATAGGGATGATTTTTTTTCCTCAGGAGGAATCGCTTCGGATAAAACAAGAGGAAAAAATTGTCGAAATTGCAGAAAAGGAAGGCTTTGAGATCCTCTGGTGGAGGACGGTGCCCGTCGATCCATCTTCTATTGGAGAAGGGGCGAAAAAGAGCATGCCCTTTATCAGGCAGCTCTTTCTAAGGTATAAATTTCCTCTCGCCAGTGAATTGGATTTGGAGCGGAAACTGTTCCTGGTTAGGAAACAGGCGGAGAATTGGGTCAAAAACTCTTCTTTTCCCCATTCTTTTTACTTTGCCAGTCTTTCGAGTCGTACCATCGTTTATAAAGGAATGCTGACACCTGCTCAGATCACCGCCTTTTATCTCGATCTACGAGAGGAAAAGTTTACAACTCCTTTCATCATGGTTCATTCCAGGTATAGCACGAATACTTTCCCCAGCTGGGAGCGGGCTCATCCGAACCGATACCTTGTTCATAACGGCGAGATCAACACCTTAAGAGGTAATATTAACTGGATGTTGGCTAGAGAAAAGAGTTTTCAATCCGAAGTTTTTGGCGATGAACTTTCTAAAGTGATTCCGGTCCTTGATGTAGACGGCAGCGATTCTGCCATGTTGGATAATGCATTGGAATTTTTCTATTTGAGTGGGCGTTCTTTGCCCCACGCGGCGATGATGATGATTCCCGAGCCGTGGGAAAAAGATCCGAACATTACGCCCGAAAAGAAAGCTTTTTATGAGTATCACAGTAATTTGATGGAACCATGGGATGGGCCGACGGCCATTTGTTTTACCGACGGAAACGAAATCGGGGCGATGCTGGATCGGAATGGCCTTCGTCCCGCACGGTACACCATCACGAAGGATGGATGGATCTATTTTTCTTCGGAAGCAGGGGTGATAGAAACGCCTCCTGCCCAGGTGAAACATAAAGGGAAACTAGGCCCGGGAAAGATGATATGGGTAGATGTAAGATCGGGAGAGATCCTTTTTGATGCGGAGATCAAGAAGAAGGTAGCTACGGAGAAACCGTATGAAGTATGGCTTAAGGAAAACAGAATGACCTTGAAGGATCTTCCACAGGTGAAAGCCGACCTTCTCGTCGAAGATCAGATTTTGTTACGCCATCAAGTGGCTCACGGCTATACCCGTGAAGAACTGGATAAGCTTCTCATTCCGATGGCCCGGGAGGGGAAAGATCCTGTAGGATCGATGGGTTATGATGCTCCCCTCGCTGTTTTGTCAGACCGGCCGCAGCTTTTGTTCCATTATTTTAAACAATCTTTTGCCCAAGTAACCAATCCTCCCATCGATGCATTAAGGGAAGAATTGGTTACTTCTACATCCACTTTGCTTGGAGCCGAGGGAAATCTTTTACGGCCGAGGCCTGAAAATGCCCGCCGTATTCGGATCGAGCGCCCCCTTTTGACCGGGAGTGAATTGCTAAGCCTTAAGAATCTGGATGATCCGGCATTCCGACTGAAAAAGTTAGATATTCTCTTTCCCGTCTCGGAAGGAGAGAAAGGTTTAGAAAAGGCGCTGGAACAACTCTTCAAAGAGGCGGATGAAGCGATCCTCGAGGGATATACCCTCCTTCTCCTCAGTGATCGGGCGATGAATAAAGAATTGGCTCCCATCCCTTCTCTTCTTGCCGTCAGCGGACTTCATCATCATCTGATCCGTCGGGGAACGAGAATGAAAGTAAGCCTCCTCCTCGAGACAGGGGAAGCAAGGGAGGTTCATCATTTCTCTGTTTTGGTTGGGTATGGAGCGGATGCGATTTACCCCTATCTCTCTTTTGCAACGATTCGTTCGTTGATCGAGAACGGTGAATTGCAAGGAATCGATTATGAACAAGCGGAGAAAAATTACCTAAAGGCGGTAACCGATGGAATCTTAAAAGTCATGTCCAAAATGGGTATATCTTCTATTCAAAGCTATAGGGGTGCCCAGATCTTCGATGCCATCGGCATTTCGAAGGATGTAATCGAGAAATACTTTACCCGTACCGCCTCTCCCATCGGGGGAATCTCCCTCGAAACGATCGCAAAGGAGACGTTGATGCGTCATCAAAATGCTTATTCGGATCGCGAAGATCTGGCCTTAGACGTAGGCGGGGAGCTGCAATATCGAAAAAATGGGGAAGAGCATGTCTTCGTTCCAAAGACGAACCAGACCTTACAGCAAGCGGTTAGAAAAGGGGATTATGAACTGTATAAGAAGTATACGGAGCTAGTGCAGAATGAGAAACCCTTCTTTATTCGCCATCTGCTGGATCTAAAACCTTCCTCCACACCGGTTCCCCTTGAGGAAGTGGAATCAATCGAGTCGATCTTAACCCGCTTTAAGACAGGGGCCATGTCCTACGGAGCGTTAAGTCAAGAGGTTCATGAAACATTGGCGATCGCCATGAACCGGATTGGTGGGAAGAGCAATAGCGGGGAAGGCGGGGAGGATCCGAAACGGTATGTGCCGGATGCTTCCGGTGATTCCCGAAGCAGCGCCATTAAACAGGTGGCTTCCGGACGATTTGGTGTCAACAGTCACTATCTGGTCAATGCAAAAGAACTGCAAATTAAGATGGCTCAAGGTGCAAAACCTGGAGAAGGAGGGCAATTGCCCGGGAAGAAGGTATATCCATGGATTGCCCAGGTGCGCCGTTCCACTCCCGGAGTAGGGCTAATTTCTCCACCCCCTCATCATGATATTTATTCCATTGAGGACCTGGCCCAATTGATCTACGATTTAAAGAATGCAAATCGCGATGCGAAGATTAGCGTGAAATTGGTTTCCAAGCCGGGAGTAGGTACGATCGCTGCCGGGGTTGCCAAAGGACTGGCCGATACCATCCTGATTAGTGGTTATGACGGCGGGACGGGAGCCTCTCCTTTAACCAGCATTCGTCACGCCGGGTTTCCATGGGAGATTGGTCTTGCGGAGACTCACCAGACCCTCCTTTTAAATGGTCTTCGGGATAGGGTTAGGTTAGAAACGGATGGAAAGCTCTTGACAGGTCGGGATGTGATAATCGCGGCTCTGTTGGGTGCGGAAGAGTACGGGTTCTCCACGGCCCCCCTGATTGCATTAGGTTGTGCGATGGCTAGGGTTTGCCATAACGATACCTGCCCTGTCGGGATTGCCACGCAAAATCCTGAGCTGAGGAAACGATTCAAAGGGAAACCGGAACACCTCATCAACTTTATGCGCTTTGTCGCCCAGGAAGTACGGGAGATTATGGCTCAGTTAGGGTTTAGAACCATTGATGAGATGATTGGGCGAACCGATGTACTACAGGTCAGCGAAAGGGCAAAAAGACATTGGAAGGCGCAAAGTCTCGACTTTTCCGCTTTGTTGTATCAACCTGAAGTCCCTGAATCGGTGGGGCGTTACAAAAAGCGGGAGCAGGAGTACCATCTGGAAGAGACCCTCGATATGAAGGTACTTCTCCCACTGGCGGAAGAAGCGCTTAAGGAACGTTATCCCGTCTCCATCGATCTAAAGATCAATAATACCAACCGCACGGTCGGTACGATACTGGGAAGCGAATTAACACGAAGGTATGGAGAGGCAGGGCTTCCTGAAGACTTGATCCGTCTTAATTTCTATGGCGCTGCGGGCCAGAGTTTCGGCGCTTTTCTCCCCCACGGGATCACCCTCCGTCTCGAAGGGGAAGCCAACGATTATGTAGGGAAGGGGCTATCTGGAGGCAAGATGATCATCACACCTCCAGCGGAATGGAACCTCCCTGCAGAGGAAAACGTATTGATCGGAAACGTAGCCTTCTATGGCGCAACCGCTGGAGAGGCGTATATTGCCGGTGTGGCAGGAGAACGATTCTGTGTCCGTAATAGTGGGATGAAGGCGGTGGTTGAAGGAGTTGGCGATCATGGATTGGAATATATGACAGGAGGCCGGGTTGTCATTCTCGGATCGGTGGGTAAGAATTTCGCTGCAGGGATGTCCGGCGGCATCGCATACCTCTTAACCACAGATTTGGAGGAACTTAAAAGACGAACCAACCAGGATTTGATTCTCTTTGAAACCCTTACGGATTCTAGGGAGATTGGTCGAGTAAAACAAATGATCGAAAACCACTATCATTATACGGGCAGCAAAAAGGCAGCAGAAGTCTTAGAAAACTGGGATCAATACCTCCCCCAATTCGTGAAGATCATTCCTGTGGAGTATAAGGCGATGGTTGAAGCGATTGAAAGATATAAGAGGAACGGCCATACCCACGATGAAGCCGCCTTAGTCGCTTTTAGAAATCACTATATGACCAAGAGCGAGAAAGAAGAGGAGATTGAGAAGGTGGTTTAACTTCAATTCCTGAAAGAGAGGAGTAATCCTCGTCGAATGAACCCGGATGGTTTCACTTTAAATGGGTAAAGAAAAGGGAAGCTGGAACAGCTTCCTTTTTCTTTGCTCCTAGATTGCTTTCGTCCTAAAATCATTTCTTGAAGAGGTCATCTTTACTTCAATTTCCGATGGATTCGATTTATATCTCCGCTTTCGTCCTTTGCTGGAGAGCGATCTCCAATTCCCCCTGAGCTCCAATCGTGTATTCATTGCCAAAGATGAGAAGATCTGCGGGGGTTTCCGTCTCATTGCGGAGGAGGACCTTTTCCTTCGTCACCGTCACCTTTAATCGAGAGCCCCGGAAAAGAATTTTGAAGGAGAATCCCTTCCAATGATCCGGGGTATAAGGATTTAAGACGAGTCGTCCATTGCGAACCCGTAGGCCTCCAAAACCCATCACCACCGACATCCATGTACCTGCCATGCTTGTGATATGCAACCCATCCTCCGTGTCATGATTGTAATTCTCCAGGTCCAAACGGGCAGTTCGGAGATAAAGCTCATACGCTTTCTCTTTATATCCCAATTCACTGGCCAGGATGGAGTGAACACAGGGGGAGAGGGAGGATTCATGGACGGTCATCGGCTCATAAAAGTCGAAATTCCTTCTTTTTGTTTCAAGGTCATACTGATCGCCGAGAAAAAATAACCCTTGGAGGACATCCGCTTGTTTAATATAGCAGGAGCGTAGAATGCGGTCCCAGGACCAGTGCTGGTTAATAGGACGCTCTTTGGGATCTAATTGATCCACCGTTTTTAATTCCTTATCTAAAAATCCGTCTTGTTGTAGGAAAATACCCCGGTTTTCATCAACAGGGTAGTACATCTTCTCAATCATTTCTTTCCATTTCTCGGTTTCTTCCTCCCGAAGCTTCGTCTTCTCCATCATCTCCTCATATCGTTCGGGATATTCTTTTCTCACAAATTCAAGGGTTTCTAGGGTATACTGGAGGGTCCATGCGGCGATTCGGTTTGTATACCAGTTATTGTTCACGTTGTTTTCGTATTCGTTGGGGCCGGTAACCCCTAAAATGACATAACCTTTGTGCTCGGTATATTGAATCCGTTCTTCCCAAAAGCGGGAGATCTCGATCAAAACCTCTAAGCCATACTGGGGTAAATAGGCGTTGTCCCCGGTATAATGGACATAATTATAAATGGCGTAGGCGATCGCTCCGTTGCGATGAATCTCCTCAAATGTGATCTCCCATTCATTATGGCATTCCTCACCGTTCATCGTCACCATGGGATAGAGGGCACCTTTTTTAAAGCCGAGTTTCCTCGCATTTTCTTTCGCCTTTTCTAGATGGTTATAACGGTAAAGGAGAAGGTTCCTGGCGATATGGGAATCGGCCGTGCTGAGGTAAAAGGGGAGACAGTACGCTTCCGTGTCCCAATAGGTGCTTCCCCCATATTTTTCCCCGGTAAATCCTTTTGGCCCGATATTTAAGCGAGGGTCGTCGCCGGTATAAGTTTGATGAAGTTGGAAAATATTGAAGCGAATCCCCTGTTGGGCTTCAGAGTCTCCTTCGATCACGATGTCGCTATCCTGCCATTTTTTAGCCCAAGCCTCTCTTTGCTCCTCTAAAAGGGAAGAGTAGCCGATTCCAAAAGCTTCCTGCACCCGAAGTCTACCTACATTTTCCAAACTATCAACCGGATAATCCCTTGAGGTGACATTGGCCACATATTTTTCAATGGACGTCCTTTCGCCTTGAATCATGGGAAGGTTAAACTCATAGGCGAGATATTTTTCTTTGGAATGAAGAAGTGGGGAAAGGGAGAGGGGTTGATTCCCCTGTATTATTTTACAACGCATCGCGGAAGTTAAATAAAAATCAAGTTTCTTTGTTCTCATGGTAAGAATCGCTTCTGCCGTATCGATGGTTCTGTGGTTTTCCACCCAAAATTTCTCATCATAATTGGCATCCTGATTCCTCACATCTCCGTCTAAATAGAGAATGATCTTTAGATTTCCTGAGAAATTGAGGGGCTTTATCGAATAAGATATCACGCCGATTTCAGGACGCGCGATGCTTAAAAAACGGATCGCATTCACTTCAACTTCCCGGCCACCGGAAAATAGGGCGATAAAATTCCGTTCAAGATAGCCTTCTTTCATGTTTAAAATCCGGGTAAAATCTTTAACATGAACCCGGGCCAGATCTAATTCTTCCCCATCAAAGAGAAGGCGCAATCCAATCCAATTGGTGGAGTTGATTACTTTGGCAAAATATTCGGGATAGCCGATCTTCCACCAACCCACCCTCGTTTTGTCGGGATAGTAAACCCCCGCCATATAGCTTCCTTGCAGCGATTCTCCCGAGTAGGTTTCTTCAAAATTGGCCCGTTGCCCCATATGCCCGTTTCCCAGGCTGAACAGGCTTTCCGATACCAGATGATTTTTCGGATCAAAACCTTCCTCGATGATCTTCCACTCATCCACTTTAATGTACTTCTTCATCCAGCGATTCTCCTTCCTTTTAGAGCAAACGTTTGCGCAAATAAAGAAAAAAAATTATAGCTTTTTTTCTAAATCAAGCAATGTAAACCCATTTAACGAGGGGATGACCAAATCGGCTTTACTCAAGCGTTGATAAGAACCGATTCCTACCGCGTACATCCCAGCTCGCTTAGCAGCCTCAATGCCTGCCTCGGCATCTTCAAAAACTACACATTCTTTCGGCTCAACATCGAGCTCCTTGGCACCGAGTAAAAAAACTTCGGGATCCGGCTTTGCTTTTGTCACTTTCGTGCCATCGATCACCGCATCAAAATAGGGGAGAAGACCTGTGTTTGTTACGATGGTCATCGCGTTTTTGCTGGCGGAGCCAAGGGCGGTTTTCTTTCCTGCATTTTTTAATTCTTGAAGAAATTCTTTTACTCCAGGGAGGATCTGCGAAGGATCCATCGTTGAGATATACTCCACATACCATTCATTCTTCTTAGACGCCAATTCCTCCTTTTTTTCCACGCCCACTTCTATGTTACCGATTTCAAGCAGAATTTCAAGGGAACGCATGCGACTTACTCCTTTAAGCCGTTCATTTTGTTCCTCGGTAAAATCGAAGCCTAACTCATTGGCGAGGCGTTTCCAAGCGAGGAAATGATATTTTGCGGTATCCACCAAAACTCCGTCTAAGTCAAATAAAAAAGCTTTGAATGACTTCAATCTCTTCCCTCACTTCTTATGTTTGTTATAATGAATAGGTAGCCGCAAAGTTCATTATACCTCATGAAAGAGACAAAAGAGAAGCGAAAAATTGGTGAATAATAAAAATGAAATAGGAGGGGAGAGGATTCTGTGCGAGGAATTGTGCTTATTTTTCTTTTTTACTTTCTAGGGCATCTTCTGCAAAAAACCGTTCTTCCCTTGCCTGGGAATGTAAACGGCTTAATACTTCTCACCATGTCCTTATTTTTGGGATGGGTCAAATTAGAGTGGGTTGAGAAGGAGGCGGAGATTCTTAACCGTTCTATGCTTCTTTTTTTTGCACCTGTCATCGTCGGAATCATGCCTCTTTTCCCGAAGTACCAATCGGAGTTATTGCCCATTACGGTGAGCCTTTTGGGAAGCACCTTAGTGGTCCTTATTTCTACGGGCTGGATGGTGAAGATCTTCACCGGACGAAAAATTAAAGCGGAGATGGGCGCCGGAACCCTGGATGGGGAGGGGAACCTAGATGTTTGATACTCCCCTCTTTGGCATTACCATTACTCTTCTCTTTTATTTTTTATCTCAAGAGGTGGCAAAGCGAAAGCCTCAAATTCATCCTTTACTCCTCACGGTGGGGGGAATTATTCTTTTCCTCCTTTTTTCAGGAATCCCTTATGAGGCTTATGCGAAGGGGGGAGAGATGCTTTCTTTTCTTCTTGGTCCAGCCACCGTTGCCTTAGCCGTACCCATCTATAAACATTTTTCCTCCATTCGTAAGCATTTTATCTCTCTATTTGCGGCGATTACGTTAGGCCATTTGGCGGGCCTTCTTTCCGTTTTTTTTATTCTCTTTCTTATGAAAGGGTCCAAGGAAGTGATTCTCTCGATGCTTCCTAAAAGCGTCACGACTCCTATTTCGGTGGAATTAAGCCGTTTCATCGGAGGAATCCCAGAATTGGCGGGACTATTTACCGTTCTTGCAGGATTGATCGGAAGCGTGGTGGGGCCTTTTATCTTGAGAAGATGCGGGATTAAGGAGGATGTGGCTATAGGCACCGCCATGGGAACGGCGGCTCATGGGATCGGAACCGCCCGCTTGCTGCAGGAAAATGAAATGCAAGGGAGCGTCAGCGGTTTTGCCATGGGGGTTTCCGGGATCATCCTCTCTTTGCTCATTGCAGGGGCGGTTTTTCTCAAGCTGTAAGGAATGGATACCGAGATCTATCGAAGCTTTATGAAGGAAGATCACGACCGATTTATGGGTCGATTGATTTAAGCCAAAATGTGGATTTTTAAAGAGAAAAACATGTATGAAACGGCAGACGATAATGAACAGATCGTGATTTGTCTTGCGGAGTTTAGTAGAATAGGATTAGAGGGATTCCCTCTCATTTGTGGGAAACTAGCCACATCGTTCGAAAGAAAGGAAGTTGAAACATGGACCTTTATCCTGTAAAGTTCGCTCCCATTCCCCATGCCCGTATTTGGGGCGGGGAGAGCCTAAAAACGTCTTTTTCCGTTCAAGAGAAGGGACCCATTGGTGAGTATTGGGTCTTATCGGCGCATCCGAGTTCCCCTAGTGTGGTAACCCACGGTTTGTTGAAAGGAAAATCTTTATTATCCCTTACGGAAGAATATCCGAAGGAATTTTTAGGCTCTTCACCTCAACCTCGATTTCCTCTCCTGATCAAATTTCTGGATGTGGAGGATGATCTTTCGATCCAGGTACATCCGGATAACGATTATGCGTTAAGGGAGGAGAAAGATTACGGCAAGACGGAAGCATGGTATTTTCTTAATGCAAAAAAAGGGGCAAAAATCATCTTTGGAGATACATTTCAAAATCGTGAAGAATATTTAAAAGCGGTTGAGGAAGGAAGAATCCGGGATTATTTAAAATATAAGGACGTTAAAGCAGGGGATGTGGTGTATGTTCCTGCCGGCACCCTTCACGCCCTTTTGGCGGGCACACAACTGATTGAGGTGCAGCAGACGTCCGATGTAACCTACCGGGTGTACGACTGGGATCGGGTCGATCAAGGGGGAAAGAAAAGGGAATTGCATGTGGAAAAAGCGGCCGCCGTGATGACCTACGGAAAGGAGAGCGGACACGAAGATGCCGATCTTATCCGGAGGGTGATTCGTGATGAAGAAGGCTTCCTGCACGAACATCTGGTTACTTCCCCCTACTTCGTGATGGAAAAAATCACGTTGAGAGGAAAGAAGGTGCGCCTCAGCGGGGGGAAAGAAGGAAATCCCGATATCTTGATCATCTCTTCCGGCGAAGGAAGATTATCCTGGACGGAGAAAGAGGCACCCATCTCCCTTCATTTCGGCGACACTCTCCTCATTCCCAGCTCGATTTCTCAGGAAGGATACGACCTAGAAACAAGTGGAACGTTGGAGATCTTACGCACGTTCTATTGATAAAATCTAATCCTTACATTACAAAGGTGCATTCTAGGTTCGACCTGAAGTCCCATATTTTGAGACACCGGATAGAAGTTTTATGGTTTTTGCAAGGGAAGGAGTTAAAAGGAACCGTTTTTTGGGTCTCATCTTTTGCTTTGAGATGAAGTCTATGACATTATGCGGAAAGTAAAAAGTAAATGGAGAGGAGCTGTGCAACGTTGGGATATATCATGGAATTACGGAAATGGGTGGGAAAACGTCCGCTCATCATGGCAGCTGCAGGAGTAGCCGTTATGGATGAAGAGGAGAAGATCCTCCTGCAACAGCGAGTCGACAATGATATGTGGGGGCTCCCCGGAGGCGCCTTGGAACTTGGGGAGACCTTAGAAGAGGCGGCCAAAAGGGAACTGTTGGAAGAAACGGGCCTTACCGCCCGCTCGTTAGAGCTTTTTAACGTTTTTTCCGGAGAAGAGCTTCATTACACATATCCCAACGGCGACGAAGTATACATCGTGTCAGCCGTATATCTTTGCAGAGATTTTACAGGAAATCCAGTCAATGATGATGAAGAGACCAAAGATTTAAGGTTCTTCAGAAAAGATGAGATCGATTTTAAATGGGTAAATCCTCCGGATCGTCCGATTTTAGCAGCTGTGCTTCAATATACTGCAAAAAGTGAATAATAATTCTTTACATTAGGTCCATCCCAGATTATAGTGAAATTGGAGAGTAGTTAGTAAAAGTTTTTCTGCCAATATGAAACATTGGGAAGTAACGACATTGGAAGTAGCGCTATGAAGTTGCAAGTGATTAAATCTTTAAAGAGGAGGTTTTAAAATTCTGAAGCGAGTTTTTATACTTTATCTCTGACATTGGTTTTCTTATAGTCTTTCACCAGTGTTTTTGCAGAAGCTCCTTTTGTTTTAGACGTTGACGACTCTACAAAGTTCATCATCGCTTCTAGTGTCTCTTTGATCATGGAGATTTTCAAACTGGCTGGTATAGTCTTTTTGCGATAAACTCTGAGACCTTTAAAAAACTCTCCTTTATTACTTTAAAAACAGGAGGTAAACCGATATTGGATAGAAAAAGTTTTCATAAAATGGCTTTTTCGTGTTATTATATCCTTTTTTTGATAGGGATTTTATTGATATCCGGGGGGTGCAGCTCTTTACCTCAGACTGGCAAGGAAGTGCAGAATGAAGATGTCGATGACAAAACTCAAGAAAATATTGTTTTCGGTAAAAGTTTAAAACAGATGGGACTAACCATCTTAATCAATGATTCGGCTCAATTTACCGACCCAAATCGAAAAAATTATAAACCCACTTTTGAGGTGGTAAACTCGGATGTTTGCATCTCCTGTATTAAAGAAGCAGGGAAGCTAAAAGGTTCTATGTCATCAATTGATCTATATTTTTCCGATTCCGGAATCGATATGAATCAGCTTGCGGTTAAATATCTTCAAGGCTTTCAAAAAGAAGAAACGATGAATGAACAAAATGTAGTGGAGATAAATTCGAAAAAGTACAAATTTGCGGAGTTAAGAGAGAATAAGATCTTTGAAGATGAACGATGGGTCATTTATGAATTGAGTGACAAACTAGACGTTGCAGATATCGATGAAAAGATTCATCAACTTTCGATGAATGGCGTTGATGGGTACGATTATACGTGGCTGAAAGAGATGTATAGATATTTAGATCTGAATCTGAAAGAGATGATTATTTATAAGGCTTTGGCATCAACAAGTGCTGATCTTGCTGGGATTCTGTTTCAGGGAGTCATCAACAGTTCTCAGGCTCTAACATTCTCCTCTAACATTCTCCTCTAACATTCTCCTCTAACATTCTCCATGGAATGGAACTGCTTTTCGTTCGTAGCTTAGTTTTTATTATAAGTTAACATAATATACATTATCGGACGTTGTAGAAAAAAAGAAAATCGAGTTTTAAAACCCGGCTGTGGGGTTGGCCCAAATCTCCCTATTTCTTTGTTTTTATTTTCCTCCTTGGTGAGAAACCAAATTCTCATCTGAAGCATATTGAATGAAGCATATTGAGAAGCATATTGAATTGAAATGAAGCATATTGAAATGAAGCTTATTGATACGCTTCAAGATGGTTTTCGCGGCGGTTATCATGTTCGTAAAAATGCTCTACACACATTGGTCAAAGTGGGGTTTTATCTGAGTTTCTCAAATCTAAAGTACTTCTCAAGATGAAGAAAAATGAGATGTTTGAAACACAGCTATAGGTCGTTATCGCTTTCGAGCGGGATCCTGATTGTAAAAATGCTCCCACCTTCCGGATGGTTTTCCGCCTGAATGCTACCTCCGTGGGCTTCCACATATCCCTTGGCTATGGCTAATCCTAATCCCGTCCCCCCTTCAGTGCGGGATCTCCCTTTATCGGACCTATAAAAACGTTCAAAGAGATAAGGTAGATCATCCGGCGCAATGCCCGGTCCTGTATCACGGACGGAGATGATCATCCTCTCCCCTTCCCTTCTGCCTGTAATTTCAATAACCCCATCGTTGGGAGTATACCGAATCCCGTTGCCGATGAGATTTACCAAGACCTGCTCGATCCGTTTGGGGTCCAGGGAAACGAAAGTTAACTCTTCTCCTAAATCAAGATGTATGGAGATCTTCTTTTCTTCCAATTGAGCAGAAAAAATTTGAACTACCTTTTGCACCAAGGAAATAAGATTTACCTTTTCCTTGTGCAGGGGGAGCTTCCCCGCCTCCGCTAAACTAATATTTTGGAGATCATTTACCATGTGGGCCATACGTACGGTTTCGTCGTGGAGAAGCGCTAACCGCTCTTCATTGGGCGGGTCTCCCTTCATGAGCATCGATTCTAAGTTCCCTCTCAGTATGAAAAGAGGGGTTCTCAGCTCATGAGCAACATCAGCGATCAGGTTTTTCCGCACCTTCTCCAATTGCTCCAAACGATCTGCCATCCGGTTAAATGAGAGAGCCAACGCTCCAATCTCATCGTTGCTTTTGATCTTCACTCTCTTTGACCAATCTCCTTTAGCAAAACCCTGGGTGGCTTGCGTTAATTTTTTTAAGGGGCGAGTAAGACCTACAGAGATGAGGAGACTAATAAGAATAGCAATAACGAGGGCTATTCCACCGCTGATCCAGACCGCTTCATTTACAGATTTCAGGAAAGAATTTTCTAAACGAGTGTAACCGGATTGGGGAGATAAACCAAGAAGGATAAATCCGATTCTCTCTCCTTTCTCATCATAGAGGGGACGAATTTGCCCTTTATAGGTATCCGGGGAGATTTTTTCCCCGATCCGGGAGGAGGTAGAATCTGCGATAACCACTCCTTCCGGGGATAAAAGAAGAAGTTCCTCCGGAGTTCCGGAAGTGAAAGAAGGAGGCCCGTTTCGCCCCATCCCTATTCCTCTCCCCCATCTTCTTCCTCCTTCCGCAGCCATTCCTTGGAGAAGGGATTCCACCCCATCCCAGCTCCCTCTGGTAAGGTAATAATTCCTGAAAAGTTGCTCATATTGATTTAATCGATTTTCCCGCACCGCTCCCATATACTGAAGGAGATTTTTATCGATAGACCCGTAGGAGAGCAGGCTAAAGAGGATGGCAGAAAGGAGAACAATAAGGACGAAAGAAAATAAGAGCTTTTTTTGCAGCTTCATTATCCATCCCCTCCAAATTTATAACCGACTCCATAGACGGTCAGAATATACCGGGGATGAGAAGGATCCTCTTCGATCTTCCTTCTTAGATTGCTAATGTGGGTATCCAGGACTCGCTCATACCCCATATACGCTTCTCCAAGGGTCTCCAAGAGCTGCATCCGCGTAAAAACTCTTTTAGGATGACGCGCCAGAATTTCCAGCAGCTTGTATTCCGTCGGCGTTAAAGCGATTTTCTTCCCTTCTTTCTCCACCTCCATCCTTTCCGTATAAAGGGTTAAATGGTTATAAACAAGGGCTGGCTCTTGGACTTCCTTCTCCCCTTTCTTCAACCTTCTTAACACAACCCGAATTCTTGCCACCAATTCCCTTAGGCTGAATGGTTTGGTAATGTAGTCGTCCGCCCCAATTTCCAAGCCTAATACTTTATCCACTTCTTCCGATTTGGCCGTTAAAAGAATAACGGGGAGTTCTCCTTTTTTTCTGATCTCCTTCAAGATTTCAAAACCGTTTTTTCCCGGCATAAGAACGTCGAGAATGATCAAATCGGGAGAAAACGAGTCGATCTTCTCTAAAACTTCCTCGCTCTTCGTAATTCCGAGGGTGATAAAACCTTCGCTTTGAAGATATTGTTCGATCATCTCGACGATTTTTATCTCATCATCTACGACCAGCAGTTTCTCCATGTCCATTCTCCTTCTCTGCAAGGAGCTTTTTATTTATCATACCATATAGGGTATGAATTGTAATCATTTGACGTTCTATCGTTTCCATATTACGAGGGATTATTTCCTTGACCCATTTCCACCGCTAATACCTTCTCAGGATCGAGTCACTCTCTTGGGAAAACCCATTTACTTCTCTGCAATGGCATTTTTATCATCTGATGATGTCACGAGTGACATGAGGGGCCATTATGATATAATTCTCGAAGAGGAATCGATTAGGAGATGACCGCTATGAAACCAAAAAAGAAGATTTATAGCCTTACGCTGATCGTTGCCCTAGTCATTTTCATAGTATCCAACTCTTTTGCACAGGCTGAGAGCAGTGAACAAGGGAAAATCAAAGTCCTCATCGATGGGCTCCCCGTAACTTTTGATGCTCCTCCTATAATTCAAGATCAACGTACACTCGTTCCTTTTCGGGCCATCGCCGAAGCATTAAACATAAACGTAAGCTGGGATGAGAAGACCCGGACCGTAAGCGCAACCGATGGAATGAATTCGGTCAGATTGCAGGTTGGGAATAAAACGGCCTATCGGAATGATACCCCTATCCTTCTTGATACCGCCCCGATTCTTCTTGATGGGAGGACGCTCATTCCCGTACGGTTTTTTAGCGAAGCCTTTCGTTGTGACGTCGTATGGGATGGAGCTCGTAAGACGGTACAGATTACCTCGCCTGCAAAAGAAATGAATCTGATAGGTTTTTATGCTTTAGGAGATAAAGAAACAAGCAGTTGGACCGACCTTTTCAGCGTACCCTATCCCGAAACAAGTATCGGAAACACCGACATCGTCAGAGAACTGGCTTTAGGTTGGTATAGCGTCGACAAGGAAGGAAACCTACTTACCAAAAGCAAGACCGGTTGGCAAAGGCCGGACGGGTGGGAAAAAGTCCTGGAAACATCGAACGAGTTTCACCTGAGAACCGAGATGGTAGTTCACGCAACGGACGGGGATGGCACCCTCTCTTCTCTATTAGGCGATAAGACCGCGATGGAGAGAGTCGTAAATCAGATTGTGGCAGAAGCGAAGTTATTTGATGGAATAAACCTAGATTTTGAGGGTTTAGGTTTTAAAGATACCGATGAGCAACGTAGAAGCGTACAAAATCGTTTTTCGGAATTTGTGCGCCTATTAGCGGAGGAGCTAAAAGCGATGGACAAAACCCTAACACTAACCCTCCATGCCCCCAACAGCGCCTACCCGGGATATGATTATAAAACTTTAGGGGAAATAGCCGATAAGATCATCGTTATGGCGTATGATTATGGTACGAAACCGGAACCCATCAACCTGGTCGTCCAAGCGGTGGAGATGGCTAAAAAAGATGTGCCTTCCGATAAACTCATCTTAGGAATCTCCGCACCTACCGAGACCGCGGAAAGTATGTTGACCAAGATTGGAGTCGCGAAACGATATGATCTCGATGGGATTGCCCTCTGGCGGTTAGGGGTTATTTCGGATGAGATGTGGAAAAATATAAAAACCAGCATTCTACCAAAATTGAACTAAATTCCAGGAAGAGCGATGGAAAGGCAGGAAGCCCGATCTCATTTGAGCATCGAGCTCTCCTTGCCATCTTAAGCCCTTTTTACATGGCTATATGGCGATGTTTCGTTGCAAGTATGGCTCATCTGAAGTATGGTTTATCCGTTATCCTGCTGGACATAAGGGCAAACTCCGCCATTTCCCTGGCCAACTCCTCCGGCTCCATGAAGTCCTCCGCCGGCAGCACCTCTATCCATTCCTTTGCCAAAACCTTGGCCATTTCCACTTTTTCCTGCCCAGTCGGGCTTACCCACGGTGGTACGTTCGACGCTTGCTTTTATCCTCGTCTCCATCTGGGAGAGCATATAATCCGCTTGTGTTTGAGTCATCTTCCCGTCTTTCACCCATTGGTCAATCTGGTCCTTTCGAGCAGCCATAGCCTCTTGGATTAGTTTTTCCTCCGTTACCCCCTTCCCTTCAGCAATCTGAGCGAGCGATTTCCCCTGAATGCGTTCTGCTTGGATTTCTGCCGGTGTCATACCCAGAAGTTTGGAGAAGGTATCCAGGAGATTCCCCCCCAAAGATCCGACTCCGTTTCCATGGTTAGGTCCTGCCGCCCAGGCAAAAGCCGGAATGGCCACCACCAGAATGAGTGCCAGGGCCGTTACCATTGCCGCTCCTTTTTTCATCTTTCATTCCTCCTTTGGTTTTTATTCGAGGTTTCCCTCTCGATTTGATCATAGCAGGAGAACCTTTATTTCTTATCGATCCATTCTTAAGAAAATCTTAAGATGGGTGCACGATCCTCGGAAAATCACTCCGGTCTAAGGAACTCTTGGCCCTTTTAGCCGCTGTGATGGTTAACCGCCGACTCCGTTGCCCCAATGAAGTAAGATTTTCATATGTTCATAAAAAAAGTTCGATCTCGGTGAGGAGATCGAACTTTTTCTTTATAAGGGTTTCCTTGGTATCATTTACTCGGGTTTCCGGATCAATCAACCACAAGTCCACACGTTACGGTGTGCGATTAGGCCAAGATCTCTTCGATTTGATCCAATACCTCTTGGGAAAGCTTGATACCGGAAGCCTTCACATTCTCTTCGATCTGAGAAGGCCTTGATGCTCCCACCAGGGCGCTGGCCACATTCTCCTGACGCAAGATCCAAGCCAGTGCGAGTTGGGCGGTGGTGATTCCCATCTCCTTGGCGATCTTGTTGATTTTATCCACCTTCTTTAACATCTCTTCCGTCATGAAACGTTGGATAAAGGTATTAATCCGCGGATCCGCCGCCCTCGTTCCTTCGGGAATCGGTTCTCCCACCTTATATTTCCCGGTAAGAACTCCTTGAGCGAGGGGAGAGAAGACGACTTGACCAAAACCCTCCTTCATGCCCAGCGGAATGATCTCCTTCTCGATATAACGATTCAGCATGTTATAAACGGGTTGATTTACCACGATTCGATCGAGGAGATAGCGGTCGGCAATGTGTAATGCCTCCCGGATCTGTTCGGCGGTCCATTCACTGACGCCAATATAAAGCACCTTTCCCTGACGGACGAGGTCGTCAAAAGCCCGCATGGTTTCATAAACGGGGGTTTCCGGATCATAACGGTGACAGTAATAGATATCGACATAATCTACCCCTAAGCGCTTCAGGCTGGCGTGGGCTTGTTCCATCACATGCTTGCGGGAAAGACCTCGGTCATTCACTCCATCGCCCATCGGCCAAAATACCTTGGTGGCAAGGACATAGGACTCCCTGGGAAATGCCTTTAGGGCTTCTCCGACGACCTTTTCCGCCTCTCCCCCGGCATAGACATTGGCCGTATCGAAGAAGTTGATCCCCAGTTCGTATGCCCTATGTATGGTGGCGGTCGCCGTCTCTTTTTCAACCGTACTCCCGTAGGTTAGCCAACTGCCAAGGCTGATTTCACTCACTTTAAGGCCTGTTTTTCCTAATCTGCGATAATTCATGGAAATCCTCCCTTACCCCATTTTCGTCTTCTATTATACATCGATTCCTACTTCAAGCCAATGCGGGAAGGTTACTCTTGGAATAAAATAGAGCCCCCATGAAGAGAGCTCTATTGTTGGAGAACGATACATTGAATGATCGTGCTTCATGGTCGCGAAGAAAAAGTTTCTAAAAGAGTTTCTGGGCCGGTACAATTGCTCCTTTATATTTCTCCTCGATGTAGTTCTTTACCGCATCGGAAGTTAAAACCTCCGCCAATTTTTTGATCTTTGGATCATCCTTGTTGTCGGTACGGGTTACGAGAATATTCACATAGGGAGAATCCTTATCTTCTAAAATTAAAGCATCTTTTAACGGATTGAGGCCTGCTTGAAGGGCGAAGTTGGTGTTGATCACCGCAATATCCACCTTCGGATCTTCAATGGCCCGGGGAAGGAGGGGAGGATCCATGGAGAGGAAATTATAATTCTTCGGATTCTCTGCGATATCCTGAAGTGTACCATTGGTTCCTACTCCCTCTTTCAGTTTGATGAGGCCGTTTTTCTCCAAAAGGGCCAAGAAGCGCCCTAAGTTTGACGGGTCGTTGGTCACGGCGATGGTGGCTCCATCAGGCACTTGATCGATGGAAGTGTATTTCTTCTCTTTATTGGAATAGACGCCGACCGGTTCAATGTGAACCCCTGCTACAGGAACGAGGGTATACCCTTTCTCCTTGTTTGTTGTCTCCAGGAAGGGAAGATGCTGGAAATAGTTGGCGTCCAGTTGCTTCTCCGCCAGCTGTGTGTTGGGAAGTTGATAGTCTTGGAAGGTTACAACCTCCAAGGTAATCCCTTGCTTGGCCAGTTCAGGCTTTACCACGTCATTGAGGATTTCTGCATGGGGGACGGGTGTGGCCCCTACCTTAAGGACATTTCCTCCGTTTCCACCGGTTCCGCCACAGGCGGTTAACGAAATCACGAGGAAAATTGCAGTTAGAAAAAAGACGATTTTTTTCATTCTTGCCCCTCTCTTTCTTATCTTTTATCTATCGCACGAACTAAGCGGTCTCCAATGGACTGCGTTAGTTGGACGATCAAAATAAGTAGAACGGTGGTAACGAGGAGTGTATCGTTTTGGAAGGAATTATAGCCTAAATTCCAGGCCATACTTCCTAACCCTCCCCCCGCTACCAAACCCGCCATGGCGGAATAGCCGACAAGGCCTACGGCCGTAACGGTAATCCCTGAAATAATCCCCGGGAGGCTCTCAGGAAGGAGAACCTTTAAGATGATTTGCCAGCGATTTGCCCCCATCGCCTGCGCCGCTTCAATCACACCCCGATCCACTTCTCTCATGGCGCTTTCCACCAATCTTCCCACGAAGGGAGCTGATCCTGCAATCAAGGATAATATGGCGGCATTGGGACCGAATGAACTGCCGATGAGGGCTCTGGAAACAGGTATGGTCCAAAGAATGAGTACGATATAAGGAACGGACCGGAAAATATTCACCAACGTTCCAACCATTTTGTACAAATAAGGATTTGGAGAGAGATGCCCCGGGCTTGTGATGATAAGAATGACACCGATGGGTATGCCCAACAAGGTGGAAAAGAAGAGGGAGAGACCGACCATGTAGAGGGTTTCTAATGTAGCCCAAAGAATGGCCGGATAATTGGCAATAACGTGTTCAAAACTCATCTTTCCCCACCTCCTCTCCATCCATATGTTCTACCCGAATATGGTGGTCCCTTAGATATTGAATCGCCCTCTCCTGTTCCTTCGCATCACCGGAAAGTTCAAGGATAAGAGAGCCGTAAGAGGTTTGTTGAATGCGGTTGATTTTCCCTTGCAAAATGTTCACATCAATGTCAAATCGTTTAATCATTTGACTTATAATCGGCTGCTGCGCATTTTCCCCCAAAAAGGAACATTGGATGATCCTCTTTCGATGATTAGGGGAGAGAACTTCTTCCCACTGATGTAAGTCCATCACCTGTTGAACAAATTCCTTCGTTATGTCGGCTTTAGGATTGCTAAACACTTCAAGAACCGTCCCCTTTTCCACGATGCGGCCTTTTTCTAAGACGGCCACGCGATGGCAGATCTTCTGTACCACATGCATTTCATGGGTGATGAGAACAATGGTGATCCCCAATTCTCGATTGATCTTCTGCAAGAGTTCCAGAATCGAATCGGTGGTTTTCGGATCCAAAGCAGAAGTGGCTTCATCGGAAAGAAGAAGGTTTGGTTCATTAGCTAGGGCCCGGGCAATACCTACCCTCTGTTTTTGCCCTCCACTCAGTTGGGACGGATAAACATGTTCTTTATCCTCAAGTCCGACCAAATGCAAAAGTTCCTTAACGCGTTTTCCAATCTTCTCCTTAGGCCAGCCTGCAATTTCGAGGGGGAAGGCGATATTGCCGTAGACCGTTCTGGACCAAAGCAGGTTAAAATGTTGAAAAATCATGCCGATCTTTTCTCGTCGCTTCCGCAGTTCTTTATCGGAGAGGGAGAGCATCTCTTCGCCGTTTATCCATATTTTCCCCTGTGAGGGTTTTTCCAATAGGTTAAGCATGCGAATTAACGTGCTCTTACCTGCGCCGCTGTAGCCGATAATCCCAAAGATTTCACCCGGATCGATCTCCAGGTT
Source organism: Thermicanus aegyptius DSM 12793 (assembly GCF_000510645.1). Classification (NCBI taxonomy): domain Bacteria; kingdom Bacillati; phylum Bacillota; class Bacilli; order Thermicanales; family Thermicanaceae; genus Thermicanus; species Thermicanus aegyptius. The sequence goes on from NZ_KI783301.1 coordinate 1,778,091, forward strand.
GATTTGATCCAAGGCGATGATTCCATCCCCTTTTTTTAGAGGAAATTGCTTTGATACATTTTCTAAACGAATCATGAAATTACGCTCCTATTTTACCAGTGTTCCATAATGTGACTCCCAACGTAACCCGACACCCATCGATTTCCGCATCCCCAAAAATAAAGGTTGCGATCAGATGATACAAAAAAACCTTTCTGCAGATAAGCAGAAAGGGGGTTGTTTCTACTTCTCTTATCTGCCAGAACAGCATGTTCTGCAGGAATTGGCACCATTGCAGAAGCTAGGAATCTGCCGGTTGCCGGGTTTCATAGGGCCAGTCCCTCCACCTCTCGTGATAAGATCATCACAACTATTCAATTCCTAACGCTTATTGATAATACCTTGTTCTATTCTTCTTGTCAACAGGGAAAAAAAGAAAATCATTTTCCACTTTTTATGATTAAGGAACACGTGTTACGGAACTTTTGTTTGTTTTATAGGAATTAGGATGATATAATAAACTCAAAAGTTTACGAGGATGGGGTGGTTAACGTGAAGAAGTTATCCAGTCGACAGCGGGAAATTTTAGAGTTTATCAAAAAAGAGGTACAAACGAAGGGATACCCACCCTCTGTACGGGAGATCGGAGACGCCGTAGGCCTTGCTTCCAGTTCCACGGTTCACGGACATCTGACGAGGTTGGAGAAAAAAGGATTGATTCGCCGCGATCCCACGAAACCGCGTGCGATTGAGATCCTGGACGGAGATCGGAAAAAAGAGTTTTACCCGATCGCGCATGTCCCGATCGTTGGAAAAGTGACCGCCGGTGTCCCCATTACCGCTGTCGAAAATATCGAAGAATATTTCCCCCTTCCCCTCTCCATGGTAGGTGACGAACAAGTCTTCATGCTGCTGGTTGAAGGGGACAGCATGATTGAAGCGGGCATATTGGATGGGGATTATGTGATCGTGCGTCAGCAAGAATATGCCAACAATGGAGAGATTGTGGTCGCCATGACCGATGAAAATGAGGCAACGATAAAGCGCTTTTTTAGAGAAAAAGATCACATCCGCCTGCAACCGGAAAATTCCCGTTTGGAACCGATTATCCTTTCCAACGCTACCATTTTAGGCAAAGTGATCGGTTTATATCGTAAAATCGAATAAAAAGCCCCCCTTCTTTCGCTTGTGAAGGCAGCATTCTCTCGGTCATTAGGAAGAATAGGAAAAGGCTCTATGGGAATTTTCCCATAGAGCCTTTTCGTTCCGTTCACAAGCAATTAATAGGAATGAATGTATTGATCCCGTTCCCATTGATGGACTTGGGTCCGATAAATATCCCACTCAATCTCTTTTGCCTCTACGAAATGGGTTAAGGCATGATCACCCAAAGCGGCGCATAAAATCTCATCCGACTTCAGGTTTTCAATCGCCTCTTTTAAATCTGCGGGGAGCGTTTCGATCCCTGCCTCGATCCGTTCCATATCACCCATCTTATAAATGTTCCGATCGGTTGACTTAGGTGGGGTCATCTTATTCTTTATGCCATCCAACCCCGCTTTTAAAAGAACGGCCAACGCAAGATAGGGATTCGTGGAGGGATCAGGATTTCTAACCTCAAGGCGAGTGCTTAATCCCCTGGCTGCAGGAATCCGAATCATGGGACTTCTGTTTTTGGATGACCATGCGACGTAAACAGGGGCTTCATAGCCGGGAACGAGCCGTTTATATGAGTTCACCGTCGGATTGGTGATGGCTGCAAAATTTCGGGCATGAGCTAAAAGGCCGGCCATAAACTGATAAGCGGTCTCCGACAATCCTAGAGGGTCTTTCTCGTTATAGAAGGCATTTTCCTTCCCCCTAAACAAAGAAACATGGCAGTGCATGCCGGATCCATTAATCCCATGAAGGGGTTTAGGCATAAAGGTAGCATGAAGGTTATGTTTGCGGGCAACCGATTTTACAACAAGCTTAAAGGTTTGGATATTGTCGGCTGTCGTTACGGCATTGGCATACTTGAAGTCAATCTCATGTTGTCCTGGAGCTACTTCATGGTGGGAGGCTTCGATCTCAAAGCCCATCTCCTCAAGGGTTAAGACGATATCCCGTCGGCAATTCTCTCCGAGATCAACAGGCGCTAAATCAAAATACCCCCCTTGGTCATTTAAATCAAGGGTCGCTTCCCCATCGGCGTTTGTTTTAAATAAAAAGAACTCGGGTTCAGGGCCTACATTAAATGCGGTGAACCCCATCTCCTCCGCTTCCTTTAGCACCCTTTTCAAAATTCCCCGGGGATCACCGGAAAATGGAGTCCCATCCGGCATGTACACATCACAGATGAGGCGGGCGATTTTCCCTTCTTCAAAGGACCAAGGAAGAATTAACCAGGTGTCCAGATCTGGATAAAGGTACATATCCGATTCTTCGATGCGCACAAAACCCTCGATGGAAGATCCGTCAAACATGATCTTGTTGTCTAAAGCTTTTTCCAATTGGCTTCGTGGAATCTCAACATTTTTAATGGTACCGAACAGGTCGGTAAACTGAAGCCGAATAAACTTCACATCCTTCTCATCTGCAATTTGTAAAATTTCTTCCTTTGTAAAACGACTCATGGTCCCCCTCCTACTCCTATACTCAATCTATTTGGAAACTGCCCGAAAGCAGGAATTCCCTCTCCTTATTTTTTTCTTTTTATCGTATGGTTCTCTCCTTTAGTGAAAAAAACGGGACAATTCACCTCGGATCAAAAGGTCTCGGTTAGCGGGGCCTTCTGCAAACAATTGATCCCGAAGCATTTTGAGAAGCTCTTTTTCCGATAGCTCCTTCTCTTCCCCTTTTATTTTTCCTCTCTGATCCTCTTTATCCATTTCTAGGGTTTCATTTTCTTCCTTTAATTTAAGAACCTGTTTAATACCTGCAATATTTAAGCCCTGGTCAATGAGTGACTTTATCTCCAGAAGACGTTCCACATCGTTAAATGAGAAAAGGCGTTGTTTCCCTTTATTTCTCTGGGGAGTGATCAGCTCTTGTTCTTCATAATATCGGATTTGCCTGGCGCTGAGTTGAGTGAGCTGTGTCACGATGCCGATCGGAAACAAGGGTTGGGTCCTACGGAACTGGTCGTTCAATCCATTCCCTCCTTCCTAATAGGGTACATTTCTATTCTATTCTTGATAACATTTGGTGTCAATATATGTTATATAATTTAACACTTTACCATTCTTTTTTCCAGTAGTCGATCTACCGCTGTCAGAACGGCTACTTTCACGTGGGCAAAGGTTAATCCCCCTTGAACATATCCTGTATAAGGAGGACGTAATGGGCCGTCTGCCGTGAGTTCAATGCTGGAACCCTGGATAAACGTTCCGGCCGCCATGATGACACGATCCTCGTACCCCGGCATAGGGTTAGGCACAGGTTTAACGAAGGAGTCCACCGGCGAAGCCGATTGGATCGCTTGGCAGAAGGTGATTAGGGTATCAGGATCTCCCAGTTCTATCGATTGCACCAGATCGGTGCGAGATTGATTCCATCGAGGGTTAACAGAGAAACCTATTTTTTCAAGGAGCGCGGCGGTAAACACCGCCCCCTTTAGTGCCTCTCCCACAATGTGGGGGGCTAGAAAAAAGCCTTGAAACATTTCATGGAGGCTGTACAAGGTAGCCCCCCCCTCCGCCCCAATCCCTGGAGCCCCAAAGCGGTAAGAAGCAAGCCGTATCGCCTCTTCGCTACCCACCAGATAGCCACCGCTCTTTACGATTCCCCCTCCGGGATTTTTGATGAGGGAGCCGGCGATGAGATCGGCCCCTACATGGGTGGGTTCCCTCTCTTCCACAAATTCTCCGTAACAATTGTCGACGAAAAAAAAGAGATCCCGCTTCATTTTTTTTACAAACCGGACAGCTTCACCTATTTCTTCTATCGATATGGAAGGTCTCTCTTCGTATCCCCGCGATCGCTGAAGTGCAACCACCTTCGTACGCGGGGTGATGGAGGCAGCAATTTCATCCCAGTTTAAGGCTCCGTCAGGAGTGAGGGGAATTGCCTTATAGGTCACCCCCCACTCCTGCAAGGATCCCATATTGACTCCCCTCGAACCGATCACTTCTTCCAATGTATCGTAAGGCTTGCCGGTAATGTAGAGCAGCTCGTCACCGGGTCTTAAGAGTCCAAAAAGGGCAATGGCGATCGCATGGGTACCCGATAGGATTTGAGGACGAACGAGAGCCTTCTCTCCCCCAAAGACAGCGGCATATACTTCTTCCAGTTTCTCTCTCCCTGCATCACCATACCCGTACCCGGTGGAGGGAGTAAAATGAAAAGTAGAAACCCGCGCCTCTTGAAATGCTTTGAGGAGACGATACTGATGCACCTCAGTTCGCCGATCTATTTCCTTCCATAATGGGGCAATTTCCCGCTCGATCTCCCCCACCCACTCCCGCAAAAGAGAACCGTTTTTAAAAAACTGATAGATATCTTTTTCCATGTGAGTCGTTCTTCGATCCTTCCCTCGCCTAAATTTCTTATTCCCCTTGCTAAAAGGTTTAATTCTCTTTAAAATCTTCTGCTCGTAAGGTCATGAGGACCTCACGGTTGAAATAACTTTGTTTTAGAATTCGAACGGCATGGTGCCGAATTGCCCTTTCAATTAAATTTCGAACAAAGCGGGCATTGCTAAAAGGAGTAAGGGGGTCGGTCATAAAACGTTGCAGGATCTGTTTCATTCGAAAGCGGCCATTGACATCAATTCGGTATTCACGGTTTTCACACATCAAATCACCGATCTCCAACAGTTGTTCCAGGGAATAATCGGGAAAATGAAGTTGTATGGGAAAACGCGAGGGGAGGCCAGGATTGGTTTGCAAAAAGCGCTCCATTTCATCCTCGTAACCCGCCAGGATGAGGACAAAACTGTTGCGGTAATCTTCCATGCCCTTCACCAGAGTATCGATTGCTTCTCGACCAAAATCCTTTTCTCCACCCCGGGTGAGGGAGTAAGCTTCATCAATAAAGAGAATCCCTCCTAATGCCCGCTTCATCATTTCTCTCGTTTTTTGAGCGGTATGACCAATATATTCCCCGACCAGATCGGCCCTTTCCACTTCAACGAGGTGTCCTTTAGACAAAACCCCCATTTCACGGAAAATATTCCCTAAGATACGGGCCACCGTCGTTTTTCCCGTTCCCGGGTTCCCACGGAAGATCATGTGAAAGACCTGTGGCTCGGTCTTTAGGCCTAACTCACTTCGCTTTTGATTCACGTAGAGGAGGGCAAAGATTTCAAAGATTAAACGTTTTAATTCTTCCAAGCCGACCAGACGATCCAATTCCTGAATCGCCTTTAGTAATTCCACTCGTTCTTTCAGTTCAGGATAAGATAAGGCAATATCTGTAAAAGATTGGGATAAACGATTCGTTTCTTTGGCAGAGTCTATAACGACGGACAATTGGCGGGAACTCGTCTGGGTGATATTGGGTCTCGACAATTTCCCCACCTCGCTTCTAAGGCTCCTTTACCCTATGCATTAGCCCAGGTTCATGTGCTTGAAGCCTGAATCCGTCCGTTGCCTCATAACGCCATGCGATAGATGGCCCGTGTCTCCTCCTCGCCCAGCACCTTAAACCTCCCGTATTTCCCCCTGGCCATCGCCTTTTCCACCATCAGTTCCAGTTTTGAATCATCAATCTTATAATCGGAGAGGCGGGATGGGGCTCCAATGCTCTTCCAGAATTCCTCCAGTCGGGATATTCCTTCCAACCCAATCTCTTTATCGGTTCGTCCTTTTTCCTCAACGTGGAAGACGCGAACGGCAAATTGTCTGAAACGAGCCGGATTTTCATCGATGACAAATCTCATCCACTGAGGAAAGAGAATGGCTAATCCTCCGCCATGGGGTATATCATAAACGGCTGAAACCGCATGTTCGAGATTGTGCGTAGCCCAATCTCCTTCCACACCCATGGAGAGGATTCCGTTTAATGCGATGGTTCCACTGTATAAAATGGTCTCCCTGTATTCATCATTGGTGAGATCCTCCAGAAGGAGAGGAGCGGTCTCTATAATCGTTCTCAATACCCCTTCTCCCATACGATCTTGGAGGGGTGTATTAGGGGTATGGTGAAAGTACTGTTCAAAGACATGGGACATCATATCAACAATCCCATAGACGGTTTGATCTCTCGGTACCGTTTTAGTAAACTCAGGATCCAATATGGAGAATCTAGGATAGATGAGAGGACTTCCCCATCCATATTTTTCTTTTGTTTCCCAATTGGTAATCACCGAGCTATTGTTCATCTCGGAACCCGTAGCCGCGAGCGTTAAAACCGTCCCAAGGGGCAACGCATCCCTTGCTTCATCTTTGCGGGTAATAATATCCCAGACATCTCCATCATACTTCGCCCCCACGGCAATCGCCTTCGTGGCATCGATGACGCTCCCTCCTCCAACGGCAAGGAGGACATCAATTTTTTCGTTCCTGCATAGTTCGACTCCCTTATGTACGGAGCTAAGGCGGGGATTTGGTTCAATGCCCGGAAGTTCAAAGAGAATAAACTGATTTTTTAAAAGGGAGAGGATTTCATCATACAGCCCATTCCTTTTAATGCTCCCTCCCCCATAAACGAGAAGTACTCGTTTCCCGTATTTCTCTAGTTCTTGGGGCAATGTTTTTAATTGTCCCCGGCCAAAAATCAGCTTGGTCGGATTGTGAAAAGAAAATGGACGCATCGTAAAAATCCCTCCTTATTTTTTTTCCTCTTTATTATCCACCTTTCTCTCCTTCTTTTCAATTGGGAGAAAAGAGAGGGGATCTCCCTCCGTATCGTATTCCCCCTCCGGAAGGTGAATCCAGCGGGCAAAATATCCGTGATCATAAAGGGCTTTCATGAGAATCACCAGAATCGGGGAGAGGATTAACCCGGCGACACCAAAGAGAGAAGTGGAAAGGATCACGAAGGAAAGCATCGTAAAGGCGGAGACTCCGAGCGTTTCCCCCATGATCTTAGGCTCTGCAAACTGTCGAAATAGGATGACCACAAGCCACAAAAGGGTGATCCACAAGGCAAGAGTGAAGTTTTTCACGATTAAGAGATAAATGATCCATGGAATAAAAAGGGTGGAGACCCCTAAGATGGGAAGCAGGTCAAAAATAGCAGCCAATAAGGATATGGAAAAGGCGTTTCCAACCCGGAGGATTAAAAGGCCGATAAAAATGATCAAAAAGGTGAAGGAGATCAATTTCAATTGTGCTTTTAAATAAAGAAGAATTCCTTTTAAAACATTTTCTCTTAAGAAAGTAAATGCATTCATAAAGGTTTTTGGCGTTTTCTCCTTTGCCATCTTCTGCAAATTGTCATATTCTAGGCTTAAAAAGAAGGAAAGGATGAGGCCCATGCCAAAATTGAATAGGAGAGCAGGAATGGAGGTAAGCATGCGAAAAAGGGACAAGAAGAAGGAAGAGAGGAATTGGGAGCTTTTCTCCGCGATGAGCATCATATATTGCTGCAGTTTCGTTACATATTCTGTCGGAAGATTTTCAAGTGAGCCTCTTAGTTGATTAACCTGTTTGATCACTTCCTCTTGAAGCAAGGAGAAATAAGTAGGAATGGAAAGGGAGAGCTGATAAACCTCGGTGGTGAAAATGATCCCACCTGTTACCACCACCCCTAAAAGGACTGCGATAAAAAGAAACATGGCGATGGAGGTGGCGAGCAGCGGCTTAAGACCTCTTCGCCTCAAAAATTGAACAAAAGGGTGAATGAGCAAAAAGATTACGAAGCCTATGAAGATGGGCTTTGCGATAGAGTAGAGATAACTAAAGATCACCATGATGAGATAAACCGTAAGAATAATAAGAGCTATATCAAAGACGGTACGGGCATATCGTTTGTAAAACTGAAGCATGTTCCATTCTCCGTTCGATGAAATCATTGGGTTTCTATCTACATCTTAGACAAGAAGGGATCGGTTCAACCGAACCGGAAGATGAAGAATCTAGATTTTTCCTGAAATCTCCCTATTTCCAATCTCCTAACGGTTCGATAATATAAAAATAAGAAATTTTTTCCCGGAGGGGATCAAACATGAAAAGGTTTTTTGGGCTATTCTTCTTTCTTCTATTCACCATTTTTCTCTGGATCGCCGGATGTGGTAACGGAAATCCTTCTTCCGTGGTCCCGTCAGAAGATGGGGCCTCCCCTTCCCCTTCTCCCCCCTCTCCTTTGCAGTCCTCAGATTCTGTGGTGCCACCCACCGATTCACGCCACTCCCAGGAGACTTCCACCTCCAATGCGCCGGAAGAATCTTCTCCTCCTTCAACCGGCTATTATGTGGACGACAAAAGTTTCATCCGTCCCGTCGATCCTGACCGGAATAAGGAAAAGATCCTTCTCCTCACTTTCGACGATTCCCCCTCCGGCAAATCAACCACTAAGATCCTCGACATCTTGGACAAGTATCATGCAAAGGCGATTTGGTTTGTCAACGGATACTACGCAGAGAAACATCAGGACCTTCTCAAGGAGATTCATGATCGGGGAAATCTGATCGGAAATCACACCTGGTGGCACGAGAATCTGAAAAAAATATCCCCGGAGAAGACGAAGGAAGAGATTGTTTCGCTCAACGACTTGATTGAAAAAGTGACGGGAGTTCGCCCTGTCTATTTTCGCCCTCCCTTTGGCGTAAATTCTGAAGCAGCCTTTAACGTCTTAAAAGATGAGAAGATGCAGTCGATGAATTGGACCTGGGGATCCTTGGATTGGGTACTAAAGAAACCGGCAGAGATCGAGAAAAATGTACTGGATCACGTAAAGAGTGGCTCAAACATCCTCTTTCATGATAAGGAAGTGACTGCAGAAGCGTTGGAAGCCATCTTGAAGAAATTATCCGATGAAGGGTATCATTTCGTCCTGCCGACGGAAGTGAAGGTGAAATCACCATAGAGAGAACGCTTTCTGTTTCATTGTATGTAAATCCCAGGGAAAAAAGTAATGCTTTTCACCCGGTGCATGAAACCCATCTCGTAGGCTCTTTATTTTTTCAATTCCTTGCTACGAACCGCAATACCACATGACGATGCGAAACCGGGTATCCTTCTTTTTCACTTCATAGCGTATTGTCGTCCCCTTTTTACCATTTCCTTTTTCATTTTGTACAGGATTTTTATTTGTTTTCCCCTTACCGATTTCAATCATACCTGTCTGCTTCCACTTTCTCCCTTTCCCCTTTCACAGGGGTATATCCATTGAGATCGATCCCTTTGGAGAAAGGGGGATGCTAGGATAGGCGCCAGGAAGGAAAGGAGGTGTTCCCTCCTTTTGAATGGATAAAGAAGAGGAAGAAAAGAAGGGAAGTGAATGATTGGAACCTTTGGTATAGAAATAGAGAAAGAGAGTTATTAAAAGAGCAACAAAGAGGAGAAAGAGAAGAAAAGTAAAAAGGGGCTTCTCAAAAAAAGATTTTGGTTTTGGATGGGTGATCTTCCGGGAAGGTAAGGAGGAGACATCTCCATCGTTCTTATTTTCCATCTCTTTTATCTCTTCATTTCCAGGATTGTACAGTACATCTTTCATTCTTCATTCCACCTTAATCCATACCGTTGATTCCCTTATCTTTTTTCCAATCTTACCATATCACATTCGGAAGGAGAAGAGAAGGAAGGGTTGAAAGAGAAGAGAATAAGAAAAAAGACCTCCTGCCAGGGAGCTCACAGGAGAGGAAGATCAAAATAAATTTCATTAAACTTCTTAACTTTTAAAATGGATTTTGTGATGCTTCCTCTTTTTTGGTATAATAACCTTTGTGTATGAATGCCTTATAGGAGGGAAACGTATGACAGGAACAAAAAAAGTTGTGGATGCTCTGATTGAAATTCCTACCGGAAGTCAGAACAAGTATGAATTTGACAAGGAACGGGGAGTTTTCGTTTTGGACCGCGTTCTTTATTCCCCCATGCATTATCCGGCGGAATATGGATATCTGCCCAATACCCTCGCTTTAGATGGAGATCCGTTGGACATCCTCGTCCTCACCACTTTTCCCACTTTTCCAGGTTGCATGATCAAGGCCAGGGTCGTAGGAGTCCTCATCATGTCCGATGATAAGGGACAGGATGAAAAACTGCTGGGTGTTCCGGAAGATGACCCGCGGTGGGATGAGGTGAATAGCCTAGACGATGTACCCTCCCATCGCTTAAAGGAAATCGCCCACTTTTTCCAGGTCTATAAAGATTTAGAGAATAAGAAGACTGAGATTGTTGGATGGGAAGGAACGGAAAAGGCGATTCAGCTCATCGATGAATGTTTGCAACGCTATCGGGAAAAACATGCATAGGGGCCTTAAAAGGAAGGAAAAATCGAGCAAAGGACCGTTGGACGGTCCTTTTGCCTATTTTACTAACCTATTTTACTAAAAAGAATTGAAGAATCATGGCAAGGATCCCAATTCCCAAGAAGAAACCGAATCCAACGAGGAAGCCTGTAATCGCATCGGTGAGGTCGTTTTCATTTTCTATTCTGCTCTTCATCTCTTCCGTCATCTTTATCCCTCCTCAACAAATTGACTTAAGATGATTATACCACGCGGTGAACTCTTAACCAAGAGTTCGGTTCAAAGCCCCACTCTCACCTCACACTATTTCCCCGGCAAGCGCAAAAGTTGAACTTTTCTTCCCTGTTTTTCTTCCCTTCGACAGAATAAGGCTCATACTTCTTCGCACGGGATCTGGATGATAAACGTTGTCCCCTTTCCCACCTTGCTCTGAACGAAAATTCTCCCCCCGTGCGCCTCAACGATATTTTTTACGATGGCTAATCCTAACCCGGTCCCTCCGGAATTTCCTCTGGTTCTTGCTTTATCCCCTTTATAAAAGCGTTCAAAAAGGAAAGGAATATCTTCCTCCGCGATGCCGCTTCCTGTGTCCGTCACTTCAAGGATAAGCATTCCCTCTTTTTTGTTGGCCGAAACCAGGATTTCTCCACCGTAGGGAGTATAGCGAAAGGCATTATCGATAAGATTGGTCAATACTTGTTCCATCCGGTCCGCATCAATGTAAACCAGGTCATTTTGTTGGAGATGAAAAAATTTGAGTTGTATTCCCTTATCTTTGGCCAAGGATTGAAACTTGCGGTTTACCTTTTGCAGTAATTTGTCCAGGTGTACGTCATCACGGTTTAATTCAAAATGGCCTGCTTCCATTCTGGCTAAATCTAATAGTTCCCGTACCAACCTCCCCATCCGTAATGACTCATCGTAGATAATTTTAACCAATTCCATGCGATCTTCTTCAGTTTCCGCCACACCGTCGAGAATGGCTTCGCTGTAACCTTGCAGCATCGCGATGGGGGTTTTTAACTCATGGGATACATTGGCGATAAAGTCACGCCGCAATTTATCCATTTGCTTTTCATAAGTAACATCCCGGATAACGGCTACCGCTCCATTTAATTCATTCCTTTCATAGAGAGGGGTAGCGACTACCGCAAGATAATGGCCGTTCATCTCAAGAATCTGCGTCGTCTCTTTATTCTCTCTCATCGCTTTATCCAGGATTTCTTCAACTTTGGTTGGCAATCGTTTCCTTCCCGTCTGCCATGCGAAAAGCATCTCTTCGGCCAGCGGATTGATGATCTTTATTTCCTTTTCGATATCAACGGAGATTACACCATCCCCCATGCTCTTTAAGATCCGGTCTAACCGATCTTTTTCATACTGCAGCTCGGTGATCGTTTCATCGAGTTGAGTGGCCATGTGGTTAAAAGAACGGGATAGTTTTCCGATTTCATCGTGAAATCCGATCGATAAGCGTTGATCCAATTCTCCTTCGGCAATCCTTTCCGCCGCTTCTTGGATCTGGCGCAGAGGGCGCGTAATCCTTCGGGTCAGGAATAGGGCAAAAAAAGTGGTGAAAAGAAGGGATACTCCTATGGCATAGAGGATAATCCGATTAATACCTGCTGCCGTAGCACTTACAACCTTCATGGATTCATAAATGATGACTAAAACTCTCTCATCCTTTAAATCGTAGGATGAAGCGATTACGAGTAATTCGGTGTACGTTCTCTTTCCCTCGATAAGGAGAGGATAGGTTTCCCGATAAGCGGTCTTCCCTCCTTGCCATGCTTTCGTTACCCGCTCATCTTGAATGATCTCCTTAACAGGGGAAGGGAGAACTTCCCTGTTTTCTTTCGTGACGACAAATAACTTCCGGTTTTCATTTTCGAAAAGCTGGGTAAGATAGCTTAAGGCAGAGGGCCAGTCGTTGCTGTTATTAAGAACATGGGCCACCGAGTCGGAAATCAGCATCAGATCCTTCGACTCTTGATTATTGGCGTAACGTTCAAACATTTGCGTGAGTAACAACCCCAAAACGATCAGGATGAGTGTAACAAATCCTAAAATCGTAAGCCACAGCTTCCCGACCACGCTTCTAAAGATCACTTGGTCGGCACCTCTAATTTATAGCCCACTCCCCATACGGTTCCAATCATATGGGCTGCTTCCGGCGATACCTTGTTCAGTTTTTCCCTGAGGCGTTTAATATGGGTATCTACGGTTCTAAGATCACCAAAGAAATCATACTGCCATACGTCTTTCAACAGCTGCTCCCTGGTGAACACTTTGTCGGGAGTTTGGGCCAGATAATAGAGAAGTTCATATTCTTTAGGGGTAAGATTAACCTCCACCCCATCTGCCATCACCCGGTGGGCGTCATGGTTAATGGTTAGGTGGGGAAAGACGATCGTCTCCTTGGAATTGGCCGTATTCAGATAAGCGGTGGCAGAGGTACGCCGCAATAAGGCACGAACGCGGAAGACGACCTCCCTCGGGCTGAAAGGCTTCGTTACGTAATCATCGGCTCCAGCCTCAAATCCTTGAATCCGATTGGCTTCCTCACCTTTTGCAGTGAGCATGAGCACCGGGGTTGATTTTTTCTCCCTCAATTTCTCACATACCTCGATCCCATCCATTCCGGGGAGCATGAGATCGAGGAGGATAATATCATAGTCTTTTTCTAAAGCCATTTGCAATGCTTTCTCCCCGTTATCCGCCTCTTCAATCTCATACTGTTCCCGTTCCAAGTACATTCTCAACAGTCTACGGATTCTTTCTTCATCATCAACAACGAGAACTGTAGGCGTTTTTTTCAATTCCAAGCGAATACCCCCCTAACATTTATTTCAAGGCCCACCCTTATGCATAAGAATGGAGCCCGAAGATGACTAAATTAACGACGACTAAGGTGATCATTACTACCACGAAACCGAGAACCGCCATCCAAGAGGACCTTTTCCCATGCCAACCGCTGTTTAAACGAAGGTGGAGATAGATTGCATAAAAAAACCAGGTAATGAGAGCCCATACCTCTTTCGGATCCCATCCCCAAGGTCGCCCCCACGCCTCCGCCGCCCAGATCATGGCGAAGATGAGTGCCCCTAAGGTAAAAAGTGGAAATCCTATGGCGATCGAACGATAACTGACTTCATCAATGGTCTCCTCGTCGACGTCCACCAGCCGAAGCCAGCCTTGGATCACGGCCCCCAATCGCCTTCGAGCAATCAGCCGTAGGAGGAGATAGAAGAGGCTCCCTAAGAGGATCGACCACAAGACGGTGTTAAATTTCATCCCCGCATTTGTCCCCTTCATCCAGCCAGGAGTTTCGATAAAAGGACCGAAGCCGTTATTTGTAATCTTCTCTCCTTGATAGGGGGAAGCAATGCTGGGGATGTCGTAGGTAATCACCATCTGCCCACCCATCGGATTCGGCACGGAAAACTGCTCGCTAAATCCAATCGCCTTACAGACAAAGTTGATGGAGAGAAAACCGACTAAGGATAATATGGCCCACAATGTAAATTCTAACAAACGGTTTTCCCAATTGGAATGGGTTTGATCAACTTTATAAAGAAGATAGAGAAACCCTGCGGCAAAAGCAATCGCAAAGGCCCCCTCCCCAAGGGCGGCGGTTGTTACGTGAATTTGCAGCCAGTAGCTTTTCAAAGCCGGGATGAGAGGGGTGACCTTTGTTGGGAAGACGGATGCATAGGCAATCATGATGATTACGATTGGAATTGAAATCATTCCTAGGAGGGGAATTTTATAGATTCGGTAAATGATGAGAAAGGCGAGCGAAATGGAAAAAGAGAGGAAGGACATAAATTCAAACATATTGCTTGTGGGAGCATGTCCCCCTACAATCCATCGAAGAATCACAAAGATGAGTTGAAAGATAAACCCTAGGATGACCAATAGATATCCGCGTTGACCCCATTTTTCCGTGTGGGCGTCAGGATTTTCTACCCCCCTCCACTTTCTTCCGGTAATCGAAATAAAATAGCTGATGGTCGCGAAAATATATAGGAAAAACCCCAGTAACAAAGCCAATTGGCTCATTGTGATGAGCAGTTTCATCTCAATTTTTTTCCTCCCCGGTCTAATTCTTTTATGTTAAGAGGGAGATTTGCTACTTTGGCAATCCCCTCCAGCTCTTTTTTTAACCCAAACCAGTTCTTATTCGTGTGGGCAGCGAGGTATAAAGTTCCTTCTTTATAGTTTACCCAAATCCGCCGATGCTGCCAATAAAAACCCATAACCAGTCCCATCATCACGATCCCCATGGAAACATACAGGGCGGGCAGGCCTCGATCCACCCGTACCATAAGACCGGTGCGGTCTTTCAAGGTAAAGTTTGCGAGATCAAAGCGGTAACGATTATTCGGGGTTAAATCATCCCCGTTAACGCCTGCGATAACCCAGCTCTTCTCACCCTGGGGTACATCCGGGGAGATCGTTTCGACGACATAGGCGGGACGATTCGGAACATTACTTTTAGAGTAGGGAAGTTTCTCTTCGTTCAAGGCAAAATCAGGATAATATTCTAAAACCTTAACTTTGATTCCCCCTGCCAGGTCAAACTCAGACTTCGGATCATAAAGGCTTAACTCGATCTCCCCCACATTCTTGTTTTCTCGTTTATCGATCAAATTTAACCTGAGCGCATAAATTTGATCCGGTTGGCTCCCGGACTGATAAAGGTAAAGGCCATTGTATTCGAAGGGGTGGTTCACCTGAATCTCTCCCCTTTTCACCTCCTGCATGCTTCCATTGATCTCTTCATAAAGAATCGCGTCCGTTTGGTAATTTTTAACTATTTTGCCGTTTGTCTTAATCTTTTCCGGAAACTCATTTTCTTCATAATATTGAACCTGAAAATCTACGTTTTTCACATAGTAATTTGTCCCTGGAATCTTTTTGGTCTCTCCATCCCAGACCCAAACATACTCGTCCAAATAAAATCCGGGAATAAAACGAAGCATTACAGAGAGTAGGATCAGGATGAGCCCGATATGGTTGATGTAGGGGCCCCATCGGCTTATTTTTCCCTTCTCCGCCAGGAGAAGATCTCCTTCCCTTTTTAACGCATAATGTTTCCGCTTTAATACCTCAGCGAGAAGTTCGACCGGATTTTCCTCTATCTTTCCCTCCCAAAAAATCCTTTGACGGCGGAAAAAGTCCATGTGTCTCGGCAATCTTTGGCGATTTAATGCCTTATATAAGGGAATGAACCGATCCAGGCTGCAAATGATGAGGGAAATCCCGATCATTAAGAGAAGGAGGATATACCACCAGGAATAAAAGAGACGATGAAACCCAAGCGTATAATAAATTTGCCCAAACCACCCGTAAGTTTGGGGATAAAACTGCTCAGCCGGCAGACTCGATTGTTTAAATTGTTCCTGAGGGAGGATCGTCCCGATGATGGAAGCGACGAGGGCGATGGCAATCATCCAGATGGCCACTTTGACAGATGAAAAGAATTTCCATAGATGGTCTATCACTCCATGAGGGGCAAGGTTTGATCTTCTGGCCGCTCCCTCATAACGCATGTTCAACGGTTGGTCCGATTCCTCCAATGGTTTGCCGCATGCTTCACAAATCGAAGTTCCAGGCGGATTCACATGACCACAGCTGCATTTTATTTGCTCCATCTGTTTCCTCTCTTTCATCCCTGCAGAGGGTGATGTTTCTCTCCAGTTTTATTTTAACATTCCATGTGTCAAGGTTAAGGATAATTTGTGACTATTTTGTGACGGGTTTCTATCGATCCCTGGTGATCCTCCGTAGTTTGGCGACCTCTTCATCGGTCAAATGCCTGTATTCCCCTTTTTTTAATCCTTCCAACGTTAGAAAGGAAATTCGGACTCTCCTCAAGTAGAGAACCGGATGTCCTACCGCGGCACACATGCGCCGCACCATCCGATTTCTCCCCTCATGGATCGTTAGCGTCAACCAGGTTCCCCGCTTGTCCTTCTTCAAAACGCTTAGTTTAGCGGGTGAGGTCACACCATCCTCCAAAATAACTCCATTTTCCAATTGATCCAAAGCATAGGGGGATGGAATGCCTTCAACATGAACGAGATACTCTTTCTCTACTTCAAATCGAGGATGAATGAGCCGATAAGCCAATTCACCATCATTGGTAAGGAGCAGGGCTCCTTCCGTTTCATAGTCCAGACGCCCTACCGGATAAACCCTTTCTTTCAATCCCGCAATCAATTCCATAACGGTTCTTCGCCCTTCCGGATCTTTCACGGTGGTCATAACCCCTGCCGGTTTGTAAAGGAGTATATATACCCTCTTTTCTTTTTGTGGAATCGGTTTACCATCTACTTCAATATGATCATGAAGAGGGTCGACTCTCGTTCCCAGTTCAGTAATCACCTTGCCATTTACCTTTACTCTTCCCTTCCGGATCATCTCTTCGCATACCCTTCGGGAAGCGACTCCCCGCTCCGCCATCACCTTTTGTAATCGCTCCATTGGATCTCACCCATCCCTTATCTTACCCCGCCTTATAGCGATTCACAATAAGGGAAGGTTTTAACGATAAAAAGAAAAGCCGAATCGTTGATGATCCGGCCGTACGGCTTTTCTTTTTTTAACCAAAGAGGGCATGGGCAATCGTTACGGAAGTAATAATCCCGACAACGTCGGACATAAGACCTACGGCCAAAGCATGCCGATATTGTCGAATTCCCACGGAACCGAAATAAACCGTTAGGACATAGAGGGTTGTGTCCGTGCTTCCTTGCATGATGGAAGCCAATTTCCCAAGGAAAGAGTCCGGTCCGTACTGGGTAAAGATATGGGTCATCACCGCCGTTGATCCTGCACCGGAAATAGGTCGTAAAAGAGCCAAAGGAACAACCTCAGCCGGGATGTGAAAGAACACCAAAAGAGGACTGATGATTCCGATCAGTGTTCCTAAAGCGCCGGAATCCCGGAAGATCTCTACAGCCACGAGCATTCCCACCAGATGGGGAATGATCGAGATCGCCGTATCAAAACCATCCTTTGCACCATCAATAAAAGTTTCATAAATCGGTACCTTCTTCCACAATCCCGTCGTTAAGATACCGGCGATTGCAACCGGGATGGACCAGGTGGAGATGATCGCAAGAACCTCAAACACCCGTCTACCTCCCTTCACCGGAACGACTAAAACGGTGAAATATACGATCTAAAAAAATCGCAACGGAAGTAGACGTGATCGTTGCCAGAAGTGTGGCACCCACAATTTCTACCGGATTGTTGCTCCCTGCTGCGATACGGTATCCGATGATGGTGGTTGGAATGAACGTTAAGCCTGATGTGTTTAAGACCAGGAAGGTGATCATGGAGCGGGAGGCTACTTTTTTATTTGCATTGATTTCCTGCAGCTCCTTCATTGCTTTTAAGCCCATCGGGGTGGCGGCATTCCCCAATCCTAAAAGATTGGCGCTCATATTGGAAAGAATATAGCCCAAAGCGGGATGGTTTGGAGGGACCTCGGGAAAAAGGAAGCGTACCACCGGTTTCATCAATTTCGCAAAAGCTGCAAGAAGTCCCGCATCCTCTGCGATCTTCATCAATCCCATCCACAACACCAAAAAGCTGATCATGGTGAAGCTGATGGTCACTCCTGTTTTCGCTCCATTAAAAATCGATTGGTTGATCTTATCTAAACTCCCATTAACCGCAGACATGAAGAGGCCCAAGAGGATCATGCCACCCCAGATATAGTTAACCATCATGACACCTCCCGGATCAAAGATTGAAGAACAATGCCCCATTTATCTAAGAAGGAAGGTTGTTTCTCTTTCTTTGTTTTTAGATCATCGTTTTTTTGGGCGATTCGGAGGGGAACCTGATCGATCAATTCCTTTCCAAGAAAGAGATGGAGGTAACCGGAAGGAGCGAACCCCTTCTTTAAGTTTTCTTCATTCCATACCACTTTGGATGTGACTTTTCCCAGTTCCCCCTCTTGAAGGGGATAGACGGAAGATCTCATTGTCTCAAGGGTGAAATTCTTTCCTCTAAATACTTCATCCAAGGTATAATGTTCAGGGATAACTTCTACGTTTTGATATTCTTGAAAGCCATAATCAAGAAGGCGCATGGAATCGTTCCAGTCATTCCCGTCATGAAGGACGATCGTCGCCAACTGTCGCCCCTCGCGGGTGGCGGAAGAGGCTAAGCATCGATTTGCGATTTTTGTATACCCCGTTTTTATCCCATCGGCTCCAGGGTATAGGCGCAACATCTTATTTTTATTGATCCATTTCCGGTCCCATTCTTCTCCCGGCATAGGAACGTTCTTTATCTTTGTCGCTACGATTTTTTTAAAAATAGGATTTTTTAATGCGTAGGCCGTTAAAAGGGCCAAATCGTGGGCAGTGGAATAATGATCCGGATGGTCCAATCCATGAGGGTTCATAAAGTGGGTATTTGTCAATCCGAGAAATTCCGCTTTTTCATTCATAAGATAGACGAAACCATCTACGGATCCCCCGATATGCTCCGCGATGGCAACGGCCGCGTCGTTTCCGGAGCGCAACATCAACCCATATAGTAGATCCTCCAATCTCATTTCTTCATTTTGCCGTAAATAGATTGAAGAGCCTTCCACCCCAACCGCGTTCTTCCCCACCTTCACTTTATCTTCCAAGTTTCCTTCCTCGATGGCAACAATGGCGGTCATGATTTTCGTTAAACTGGCGATGGGGAGCCGCTCGTTGCCGTTTTTCTCGTACAGAACGCGTCCCGATTGAACATCAATAAGAGCTGCGGCTTTTGCTTGAATCGATGGACCTTTCGCAAAGAGAGGTTGAGGCAAGATGAAGAGAATGAGAAAACAAGAAAGGAAGAATAGTAAGCTCCGCCGCTTCACCATAAAATCCTCCCTGTCCCAGAGGTTTGGTACAAGTATATGCGAAACACAAAAAAAAAGACCGTCAATCTAACGGTCCTTTTCTTCTTCCGTTTTATTCTTTTCTTTCTCCTGTAAGGGGGAGAACAGCGGAGAATTTCCCTTATGATTTAGATCTTCCGGCAAAGAGGGCAATTCGTCCAAGGAATTTAATCCGAAATGTTCTAGAAAGAACGGGGTGGTCCCATACAGAATGGCTCTCCCCACTCCTTCTGCTCTCCCCATTTCTTTAATTAATCCTCTGGCCATAAGGGTCTGTATCGCCCGATCGCTCTTCACTCCCCGGATCTCCTCGATCTCGAGGCGGGTTATCGGTTGGCGGTAAGCAATAATGCTTAATACTTCGATCGCGGATTGGGATAGAGTGGTATTTTGGGGTTGATTGGCCAGTTTTCCGATATAGGGAGCATGTTTTGGTAAGGTGGTTAACTGAAAATGCTTGGCCACTTCTACAATTTGAATTCCTCTCCCCATTCGTTTCCATTCTGCCATCATCTCATAGAGAAGATCGAGGAGCATCTCCTCTTCCATTTCTACGATTTCAGCTAACTGTTTAAGGCTAAGCCCTTCATCTCCGGAAACGAAGAGAAGGGCTTCTATCAGGGATTTCTTTTCTTCATAATCCATTAAGAACCCCCACCTCCGCTCGGGATGGTGATCTTGATCTCACCAAAACGTTTTTCTTGGATACATTCGATTTTCCTTTGTTTGATTAATTCCAGAATCGCTAAAAAAGTAACAACCACGTCGCTTTTGGCGCAGTGGACCGAAAATAGACGGGAAAAGAAAAGGATCCCCCCTGACTGAGAAAGGTGCACCAAAATCTCCACACTCCTTTTTTCAATGGAGACCTCTTCCCTTTCTATGGTCGCCACCTTTTCTTTTTCCTGTTTTTGCCGCCAAACGGTCTGATAGGCGATATAAAGTTGGAGCATGGAAAGATCAAGGCGGCTATTTTCTTCTTTCTGTCGGTATAGAACCAAATCGGCGGCAGGGCGCGTATAGAGAAGATTCCTGGAGAGGCTTCGTTCCCTTAATTGATCGGCAACTTGTTTATATTTTCGATATTCGATCAGTCTCCTCACAAGTTCATCCCGGGGATCCAGTTCATCCTCCCAATCTTCATAAAGGGAGACTTGGCCCTCTTCCCTCGGTTTAGGAAGAAGCATCTTGCTTTTGATCTCCAACAAAGTAGCAGCCATTACTAAAAATTCACTGGCGATATCGAGTTGAAATTCCCTCATCCGATATAAATACGCAAGATACTGTTCCGTGATCTCGGCGATGGGAATATCATAAATATCTACTTCAGCCTTTTGAATGAGATGGAGCAACAGGTCGAGCGGCCCCTCAAAGTGTTCCAGCTTAACGGTATACGGCAAGAAATCTCTCCCCTCTTACTCCTTACTATGGACAAATTGCTGCAAGGAATCATTTAACGGGAGTTCATTGAGAAGCAAATCTTCATATCTCTCCCTGCGAACCACAAGTTTTTCTCTCCCCTCTTTCACAAAAAGAACGGCAGGACGGGGCATTCGATTATAGTTATTGGCCATGGAATATCCATAGGCCCCCGTGGAAGATACGGCTAAAAGATCTCCTGAATGCGCATGGGGGAGACGTGCATTCAGGATCAATATATCCCCGCTTTCGCATAGTTTTCCTGCCACCGCATACTCCTCTTCGTTTTTCTCATTCGCCCGGTTGGCGAGCATGGCTTCATATTTTGCTTGGTAGAGGGCGGGGCGCAAGTTATCGGACATTCCTCCGTCCACCGCTAAGTAATTTCGTATTCCCGGCACACGTTTGAGTGATCCGACCCGGTAAAGGGTCGTACCTGCTTCACCCACTATGCTTCTTCCCGGTTCAAACCAAAGCTCCGGAAGAGGCCATTTCCGTGAGGCAAAACTTCTTTTAACATGGAGAACGGTTTCCCCCAAAACGGTTTCTAACGGTTTTGGGTCATCTTCGCTTACATATCGGATCCCGAAGCCTCCGCCCAAATTTAATACGTTTATGGGAAGAATCGATTCATTTTTTTCAATAAATTGGATGATTTTATCGATGGCCGCAATAAATCCCTCTTCGCCAAAGATCTGCGACCCGAGATGCATATGAATTCCCATGAAGTGAAACTTTTGTGAAGAAAGGACCCGATCTAGGGCCATTTCCACCTGTCCGCTCGCCAAATCAAAGCCGAACTTAGAATCTTCCTGACCTGTCTGGATATACCGGTGGGTCGATGCATGAATTCCCGGCGTGATGCGAAGAAGGACGTTCATTCTCTTTCTTTTGAAGGTAAGGATAGATTCCAAAAGATCGATTTCATGGAAGTTATCTACAACCACGGCACCGATATTCGCATCAACGGCCATTTCCAGCTCTTCTTTCGATTTATTGTTCCCGTGAAAATGAATTCGTTCAGGAGGAAATCCGGCATGAAGAGCGGTATACAATTCCCCTCCCGAGACCACATCTAAGCCGAGGCCTTCCTCATCGATCAATTGGACGATGGCCAATGTGCAAAAAGCTTTACATGCGTAGGCTACGTGATATCTTACCCCGGCACGCTCCAAAACCTGGATAAATGAACGGCATCGTTCCCGAATCAGCGCTTCGTCATAGACGATGAGGGGAGTTCCGTACTTTTCAGCCAGGTACACCGTATCGCATCCACCAATTTCCAGATGCCCCCATTGATTAATTCTACTCGTACCATGCAGAATCATCTCTCCACTCTCCCCTGTTCTAACTCTACGAAACCGTCATAGTGAAAAAAGCGAACGCAAGGCGTTCGCTTCCCTCTACAGTCTCAACATGAGATACATCCGGTAAAAGAAGGCTTGCGACATAAAGGACATTACTTATCTTCACTTATCTTCTCTACACTATACCACAAGAATCCGTTTCCTTACAAGGAAAACTTTCATCCTTACTGGTTACCGGTGATTTTCATCCTTTACCGGCCTTTTGACCGTTTTGTGGATGAACGATACTGGGGCGAGTGGAGATCAACGGCAACGACATGCGTACCAAGATATGGATTATCCCTTTTAAATTAAAGGGAATAAATGGCCAGAAGTACGGGGTATTTAATGAACGGGTCGTAACGAGAAGGAGGAGAAAAAATAACGTTCCGAACAAAAATCCGGGTGCATTGAAGAGGTAGACCATGAAAATAAGGAAAAGACGGGATAGGCGATTGGCCAGGCTAAGTTCATAGCTAGGGGTGGAAAAAAGGCCGATCGCGGCTACCGACAAGTAAAGAATCACCTCCGGTGAAAAGAGGCCAACCTTTATCGCGACATCTCCAATTAACACGGCAGCGATTAACCCCATGGCCGTTGCGAGGGGAGTTGGAGTATGAATGGCCGCCATGCGCATCAGGTCAACCCCCATCTCCGCCAGGAATAGTTGGACAATAAGGGATACTTTTCCATGTTTTTTAGGCCCAATGAAAGAAAACTCAGGGGGGAGAAGATGGGGTTCTTTCACGTATAAATACCACAAGGGAAGAAGAAAGATGGAAGCGATAATCCCTAAAAAACGTATCCAGCGAATATAAGCTCCTGTGACAGGCGTTTGACGATACTCTTCCGCATGTTGCACATGATGAAAAAAGGTGGTTGGTGTAATCATCACACTGGGCGACGTATCGACATAAATTAAAACATGCCCCTCTAATATGTGGGTGGCCGCCACATCGGGCCGTTCCGTATAGCGAACCAATGGGAATGGATTCCATCCCCTACCCACAACGAATTCCTGGATCGACTTTTCGGCCATGGGAAGCCCATCCACTTCGATATCGCGTATTTTTTTGCGAATTAGGTCAACCAGCCCCGGATCGGCTACATCCTGCAGATAGAGAATCGCTACATCCATTTTGGAGCGCTCCCCCACCCTCAACATTTCGATGCGCAGGCGTTCATCCCGTATTCTTCTTCTCGTTAAGGCCGTATTCACCAAGATACTTTCTGTAAATCCGTCCCTGGCTCCCCGAACCACCCTTTCCGTGTCCGGTTCGTCAGGAGTTCGATTGGGATACTCCCTGGCATCGATGACGAAACCCTCGTCCATGCCATCCACCAATAGGACAAAGAGACCCGCCAGAATAAAGTCTGCCGCTTCATCGATGGTTTTTACCAAATTGACTTGCACATGGGTTAAATAATGTTGAAACAGTTCCTTAAAGGGTTGAGGGGAGAGATCGCCTCGATTAAGGGTAGAGAGGACCTGCAGGATGAGGACAAGCGTTCTATTATCCGTTAACCCATTCAGAAAAAAAATGGCCATTTCCCGGTCAGCCAATTTCATCTCCCGAACTCCGAAATCAAATGAGACGCCGAATCCAAGGCGTTGCTTCAGAATTTTAATATTTTCCTCAAGTTCTTTGTGAATCGGAAATCCGGATGAGGGATTTTTCTTCCTCGTTTCCATGAGACCGCTCCTTTCTCACTATGATTTAATTTATCCAACCTCGGTTACTCCGGTTTATAAAAAAAGAACCAATCGAGAAGCGAACCGATCACTTTCCCTAGAGCCATCGCCATGAGGAGGAGGAGGATTTCTCCCTCTAATCGGACCCGTTTTGCCAAAATGGGGATGACGTTAATCACCTCGGTTAGCGCTGCAGCAAGCAGCCCCACAAAGACACCAAATCCTAACCCCGCCGGGATGAGAAAAATAGGGATCCCTGGGATGGAAGAGAGGCTCGGAAAAAAATCAAACAGGGTAAAACAGGTGGCTCCAAAGGTGATCGCCCATTCGTATGACCGTATAGAGGAATAAGACTGGGTTAACTGTGCCAGCCGAGGGACGATATCAAGAACAGTGAGTAAGGCGACCATCCCTGTCCCCACCACGATTCCCCCACTGATCCCAATGAGGATCATCAACAGTTCATGTAGTACTTGCATCTTCTCCTTTTCGATTCTCCCTGTTCTCATGGTCCTTTGCAAACTTCTCCACATTCTCTTGGTAGAGATACATCTCTAACTCCAACGGACTGGGCTCTTCGTTCAATCTCTTTCGGAACAGATGATTAAAAAAGAGAATCATGCCTATCCCAATCCCGACCGAATAGGGAATCTGGAGCAGATAAGGATGGGGGTTTACCTTTCCGGTTAACAGATAATAAAATCGCTCGTGCACCTTCCCCATGCTCACATCCGTATGAAAATTCATGATGGCTAACCCGCTTCCTAGGAAGAGTAGGAGCCACACAGAAGCAACCTTCCACAAGGGAGCTTTTTTCCCTGATTCCTCCTTCACCTCAACTAAGGTTTCCTCGTCGCCAATCACATGGGGCATAAGATCCGGAAAGGATTTTAAAATTTCTTCAATGATCGTCATGGCATCGATTACGAAGAGATTCCCGTCTGCCGGAGTGATTTGTTGGAGAGTCATCCCTTTGAGGGAGGTCTTTACATGGGAAGGAGCCACAATTTGGGCGACATCATCCAAAGTTACTTGTTTCCTTGAGGAAGTGAGGGTTACCTTTCTTCGCAGCCGCAAATAAACCGCGTGGCCGATCATCCATCCTCCTCCTTCCATTTCTTCGGTTAGTATTTGCAAAAAAATAACAGATAAACCTAAAGGTCTATCTGTTTTCGAAGCATAGTTAAAATTTTTTTCTCTAAACGGGAAACCTGAACTTGGGAAATCCCCAACCGCTCCGCCACTTCCGACTGGGTCTGGTCCTTGTAATATCGGAGATATACGATGAGCCTTTCCCGTTCCGACAGCCGCTCAATCACATCTCTCAACGTTAAATTGGAGAACCATT
This sequence comes from Thermicanus aegyptius DSM 12793, assembly GCF_000510645.1. Taxonomy (NCBI): domain Bacteria; kingdom Bacillati; phylum Bacillota; class Bacilli; order Thermicanales; family Thermicanaceae; genus Thermicanus; species Thermicanus aegyptius. The sequence goes on from NZ_KI783301.1 coordinate 1,803,111, forward strand.
TTTCTTCGGGATCATAGGCAATCTGGTCCATTAAGGTGATGGGATCCCCATCATTTTCATATACCGTTTCGTGAATCGAGGTGGGTGTCCGACTCGCCTCGTGGGCAAGGACTACTTCATCAGGAGTAATTCCCAACGCACCGGCGATTTCATGGATCGTGGGATTTCTGCCCAGCTCCTTCGCTAAATCATCCCTTTTTCTGCGGATTCGATGGTTCATTTCCTTTAGAGATCGGCTCACCTTTACAGAACCATCGTCTCTTAAAAAGCGCTGAATTTCTCCAATGATCATGGGAACAGCATAGGTGGAGAATTTCACCTCATAGCTCAGGTCAAATTTATCGACCGCTTTCAATAAACCGATCGCGCCAATTTGAAATAAATCATCCGCTTCATAGCCACGATTGAGAAAGCGTTGGACGACAGACCAAACGAGGCGAAGGTTTGCTTTTACCAGTGCATCTCTCGCTTCTTGATCCCCTTCCTGACTCTTTTTAATCAATTCTCTAACCTCTTGGTCAGAAAAAGAAGGGGGACTGGCACTCATAGGATGAAGCTCCATCGTCCCACCCCTAACTCAAAATCGTCTGATTTGACAGGTTCTTCACCATTTTTATCTTCGTCCCTTTCCCTACCTCGGTGGTAATCTCGACATGATCCATAAAATTTTCGATGATGGTAAAACCCATTCCGGATCGTTCTAATTCCGGTTTCGTGGTGTAGAGAGGCTGTCTGGCTTCTTCAAGGTTTGGAATCCCAACACCGAAATCCTCCACTTCTATGACGAGTTGCCTTTCATCCAATTGGACCCGGACGACGATGATTCCATCCCGTTTTTCTTCATAACCGTGAATGATCGCATTGGTTACGGCTTCGGAAACGACCGTCTTTATCTCATTTAGTTCTTCAAGGGTAGGGTCCACCTGGGCCACCAAAGCGGCGACGCTAACCCTCGCCAACGCCTCATTTTCGCTAAGACTAGGGAATTTAAGCTCCATGTAATTGGAGGTCATAAGGTCACCCCCAGCGAAGCGAGTACCTCTTCTTCCGTTTCTTTTACCGTTAAAATCTTAAACAATCCGGCTAATTCTAAAATCCGATAAATGGTGGGGTTCATGGAACAGACGAACATCTCACCTTTTTTGGCGGAGATCTGTTTATACCTTCCCATGAGGACACCTAATCCGGAACTATCCATAAAGGTTAAGTCCCGAAGATTTAAAATGAGATGGGTAAAGCCATGGCGTTCAATTTTTTCCCCCAGCGTTTGGCGAAGATCGTTCGCCGTATGATGATCCAGCTCCCCCTTTAAGCGAACGACAAAAACCTTATCACGTTCAAGAATTTCAACCTGAAGGCTCATTTCCACTATTTCACTCCTTCTCCCGAAGTCTTTTCATATATTTCTCTTTCTGAATATCCAACTCCTGCCAGGCGACAAAAATAGAAAAAAATCGAGCAACATCGTCTTGTTGTTGTCTCGATCTGAGCTGCCCTTCTTTTCACTTAAAAGGAAAGTAAAGTATGGAAAACCCGCATATACATTTCGCCGAAATGAATTCTCTTGCTATCTTCTTTTAAGACGAGATCGACCTCTCCCACCACCGTTCCTTCCCTTGTCACTTTAAGCTTACCGATCACCTCCCCTTTTTGCAGGGGTGCTTTCAGTTGAGGAGTTAAAGAAATTTGCTTTTGGTAATCCTCCGCCTTTACTCCCCTTTTTGTCAGGATTCCAACCTGAAAGGATGTAACGGCCGAAACTTGGTTTGGGCTTCCTTTATCGATTCTTACCTTCGCCACCTCCGCATCCTTGGGATAAAGGACGTGTAAGGTATATTGGGAAAAGGCGTAATCGAGGAGTTTTACCGTTTCGGCGTTTCGCAATTTCGCATTGGGCTCACCAAGTACCACTGCAACAAGACGAAGATTTCCCCTCTTGGCGGTCGCAGACAAGCAGAATTTCGCTTCATCGGTGTAACCTGTTTTTAATCCGTCCATTCCCGGATAAAAACGGACGAGCCGATTCGTATTGACGAGCCAAAAAGGGTTCTTGCTCTCCTTTCGCAGGTAGTCTTGATATATGCTCGTATATTTAGTGATCTTATCATACCGGAGAAGTTCTCTGCTCATGATGGCGATATCCCTGGCAGTAGTGAAATGATCCGGTGCCGGAAGGCCATTCGAGTTCTGAAAATGGGTGTTATTCATTCCTAATTCTTTTGCTTTTTGGTTCATTCTCTTAACAAATTCTTCTTCGGTACCGGCAATATATTCCGCCAAGGCAACCGCCGCATCATTACCCGAAGCGACCGCCACTCCTTTAAGTAAATCCTGAACCGACATTTCTTCTCCCGGTTCTAAAAAGATTTGGGATCCCCCCATCGAGGCTGCATATTCGCTTGCTCTCACTTTATCGTTGAGAGAGATGCTTCCTTTCTCGATGGCCTCCATCACGAGGAGCATCGTCATGATCTTGGTGATACTCGCAGGAGGCAATTTTACGTCCGGATTTTTGCTGTAAATGATGGTGCCCGTATCCACATCCATGAGAAGAGCCGATTTTGCATGGGGAGCAAGGTCGACGGTTTCTTCAGCGAAACCGGTTTGGGGAAGAAAGAGCATGATGATAAGTGTGCAGAACATCATAATGAGCGCTCGTTTCATAAAAAAATCCCTCCTGCCTCGCGCTATTCCTCCTTCTATTCTTCGCATAAAGAAGGGCTTTTATACCTGGGCAGAGGGAATTTTTCTCTTTTTTCCTTTGATCGTCATTTATTCGATGACACCGTAAACAAAAGGAGACGGTTCAGGGCTCTTTTCTTCGATTTGAAAAGACGACTGAAATAATGCGAGCGTTTCTCTGTCCGGCTTTCGATTCGAATGGAGAATTCCAAGGGGTTCGCCCCTTCTCACCGGATTCCCTATTTTTTTCCTCAATGTTACCCCGGCGGCATGATCGATTTGATCCTCTTTTTTCTCCCGTCCCGCACCGAGACGCATTGCAGTGAGCCCCACCTTCTCGGCATTGATCTTTGTGATGTATCCATTTCTTTCGGCAAACACCTCGGTATGGTAAGAGGCGGTGGGAAGCTTCTCCGGATCTTCAATGATCGAAGGATCTCCCCCCTGCGCTTCAATAAAGCGGCGGAAATACTCCAATGCTTCTCCTGTGTCCAAGGATTTCTCTACCGAGAGGCGAGCCTGTTCAAGATCTGTAAATGCTTCTCCAAGGACCGCCATATGAGAAGCCAATGTGAGCGAGATCTCCCTTAAGTCCGGAATCGTTTCCCCTTTTAAAACCTGGATCACCTCTTTGATTTCGTTCCCATTTCCCACTTCAAAACCTAAAGGCTGATCCATATTGGTTAAGACCGCCACCGTCTTCTTACCCAGGCGATTTCCGATCTTAACCATCCACTCGGCTAAGCGACGGGCATCCTCCTCTTTTTTCATAAACGCCCCGCTCCCTACTTTTACATCGAGAAGGATGGCATCCGCTCCGGAAGCCAGCTTTTTGCTCATGACGGAGCTCGCAATGAGGGGGATGGACTCGACGGTGGCGGTCACGTCCCGGAGAGCATATAATTTCTTATCTGCAGGGACGAGATTCCCTGTTTGTCCAACGATGGAGAGCCCCACTTCCTTAACGGTTTGGATAAACTCGTCCCTGGATAGCGAAATGCGAAAACCGGGGATCGATTCTAATTTATCAAGGGTTCCCCCCGTATGCCCCAAACCCCGCCCCGACATTTTAGCGACAGGAACCCCCATCGAGGCGACCAGAGGGCCAACAATTAAGCTGATCTTATCGCCTACACCCCCTGTAGAATGTTTATCCACCTTCTTGCCCGGTATTGGACGTAAATCAACCGTCTCCCCCGAATTGGCCATGTATGAAGTGAGAAGAGCCGTCTCTTCTTCGTTCATTCCTTGGAAATAGATGGCCATGAGGAGTGCCGAGATTTGATAATCAGGAATGCTCTCTTTCGTTACCCCTTCGACAAAAAACCGGATTTCTTCTGCCGTCAAGGGATAACCTTCTCTCTTTTTTTCAATCAGATCGATCATTCGCATTGAAACGTACTCCTCTAACTAAAGTTGATGGAGGAAACTTTCCCCATGGTCGGGCCTTTCTATGTTGAAATTGTCGGCTATTGTGGCCGCCACATCGGAAAAGGTGGATCGTATTCCCATATTTTCTCCTTTTTCTATCCCTTTGTGATAGAGAAGGATAGGCACATATTCCCGGGTATGGTCCGTCCCCGAATGGGTGGGATCATTTCCATGGTCTGCCGTGATGATCAAAAGATCACCTGGATGAAGTCCATCCAAGAGTTCAGGCAGACGGGCATCAAATTCCTCCAATGCTTTTTTATACCCTAACGGATCCCTGCGGTGTCCATATTTGGAATCGAAATCGACCAGATTTGTAAAACTGAAACCTTCAAAATCCTTTTCCATTGCTTTCAGGGTCGCATTCACTCCATCTTGGTTGGAGGTGGTGTGTATGCTTTCGGAAATTCCTTCACCAGCAAAGATGTCTGAGATTTTTCCAATGGAGAGAACTGCATAGCCCCCAACCAGCAAACGATTCATTACCGTAGGTTGAGGGGGTTTGACGGAAAAATCCCTGCGATGGGGTGTTCTTTGAAAAGAGCCGGGTTGACCTATATAGGGACGAGCGATCACCCTTGCCACCGCAAATTCTGGTTGAAGGGTCAAACGTCTCGCGATCTCGCAACCCCGGTAAAGCTCCTCCAGGGGGATTACTTCTTCATGGGCGGCAATCTGAAAAACGCTGTCCGCCGATGTATAAACGATCCAGGCTCCCGTCTTAAGCTGTTCTTTTCCCAGCTCCTCGATGATGACGGTTCCCGAAGCCGGCTTATTGCCGATTACCTTTCTTCCCGTCTCCTTCTCAAATTGTTGGATCAGTTCCTTTGGAAACCCATTCGGGTAGGTCTTAAAAGGAATTTCCACTTTAAGGCCCATCAATTCCCAATGTCCGGTTGTGGTATCTTTTCCTACCGATGCTTCAGCCATCTTTCCAAAGTGGGCTGCGGGAGTGGAAACGGGAGGGATTCCCTCAATGGGTGCAATATTTCCCAATCCTAAACGGGCCAAATGAGGAAGAGAGAGTCCCACCTCGCTTGCTATGTGCCCCAGCGTATTGACCCCTTCATCTCCATACTCCTTCGCATCGGGAAGAGCCCCGATTCCCACACTATCTAAAACGATACAAAAAATCCTTGAAAAACGCATGTCCCAGCCTCCTCATGCATGCCTCGAATCCTGAACTAACTCTGTCATTCCTCGTTTTATGCCCGCGGGTGCGTCTTATTGTACACCTCTTTTAAACGACTTGGCGTAACGTGGGTGTAAATTTGGGTCGTCGAGATATCGGCATGGCCCAGCATCTCTTGAACCGCCCGCAAATCGGCGCCATTTTCCAGCAGGTGGGTGGCAAACGAATGTCGCAACGTATGGGGAGTGATGGGCTTTGATATCCCCGCATGCAAAGCATATTTCTTCATGATTTTCCAGAATCCCTGTCTTGTCAGTCCTCCACCGAGGTGGTTTAAGAAAAGATGATCGGTCTCCTTCCCCTTAGCCAATTTCACCCATCCCTTGGCTAGATATTGTTCCAAAGCCGTTATGGCCTTCGAACCTAAAGGAATGATCCGCTCCTTTGAACCTTTACCCATACAGCGGATAAAACCAAGATTTAAATTAATGTCGGTCTTCTTTAAAGAGATTAACTCGGAGACGCGGATCCCCGATGCATATAAAACTTCCAACATCGCCTTATCCCGCAGTGAAGAGGGTTCTACCCCTTTAGGCTGCTCCAAAAGAGTTTCCACTTCCCGCATGGAGAGGGTTTTTGGGAGCCTCCGTGCGATCTTTGGCGTGTCCAGATTAGCCGAAGGGTCATTCTCCAGGATCTTTTCCCGATAGAGGTATTGATAAAAGGAACGAAGAGCGGTCAGGTTCCTGGAGATGGTGGCGGGTGCCTTTTTCTCTTTTTGAAGTTTTTGCAAATAAGCGAGGATCTCCCCGCGGTTAGTCTCTTCTGCATATCGAATCCGGCGTTCATTGAGAAAATGGATATAGGAGGTCAAGTCCCTCTCGTAAGAGATCAGCGTATTCATAGCCAAGCCTTTCTCAATGGCTAAGGAATCTATGAATGATTTTAAACACTGGGTTAACTCGTTCATGCAATCTCCCTGCCACAGTCTTTAAACTCCTATGATTCCATTCGACAAAAGGATATCATTTTCCTCCTTATTCCCCATTTCCCCAGAAGTTAAAAAGAATGGTGTGCAAATCCTCCTCATTCCTTTGATAAACGACCGGAGAAATCACTTCAATGGAACTTCCGTCCGGACGTTGAAATTGAAAATGAGGGGTAATTTGCTCCAATCCCCAACGGATCAGATGATAAAAGATAAAAGTGAGTAGGGAAAAAATGATCAGCAAAAGGAGGAATTCCATCCACTTTTTTAAAGAAATAATCATAAAAACTCGCCCCCTTCAAGATAGTATATGAAGAAGGCGAGAAAAACATACCCGAGTTTAAAGAAGTTGTTGTAAAGGCTGATAAGGGAGCCCCAATGAATCAGCCACCCCTTTGTACGTTACCACACCCTGGTATACATTTACCCCTTTTGCCAGAGGAACATTTTCTTCCAGAGCCCTTCTTAATCCCTTTGAGGCAATTTGAACCGCATAGGGGATGGTCACATTCGTGAGGGCAAGGGTAGAGGTTCTTGGAACCGCCCCGGGGATATTGGCCACGGCGTAATGAACCACATCATATTTCACATAGGTTGGGTTGCTATGCGTCGTTACCCGGTCGATGGTCTCAATGGATCCCCCTTGGTCGATGGCGACATCGACAATGACGGAACCGGGGGACATTTTCTTCACCATCTCCTCGCTTACCAATTTTGGCGTGCGGGTTCCTGGTACGAGAACGGCCCCGATGAAAAGATCCGCTTCCGCCACTGCTTGTCCGATATTATAGGTATTGGACATCAGGGTGGTGAGCCTCCCTGCAAAAATATCGTCCAAATAGGCAAGGCGTTCCGGATTTAGATCGATGATGGTTACCCTCGCCCCCATCCCTAAGGCAACCTTCGCCGCATTGGTCCCTACGGTTCCTCCCCCGAGGATCACCACATGGGCCGGAGGAACACCCGGAACGCCACCTAATAGAATTCCTTTGCCGCCGTAAGGTTTTTCCAATAATTGGGCCCCAATCTGGACGGCCATTTTGCCGGCCACTTCACTCATCGGGGTGAGTAAAGGGAGGGAGCCATTGGGAAGCTGAATGGTTTCATATGCGATCGCCGCGACTTTCTTTTCCATTAAAGCTTTGGTCAACTCCGGCTCCGGAGCAAGATGAAGATATGTAAAAAGAATTAAGCCCTCGCGAAAGTATTGATATTCACTCGGCAGGGGTTCTTTTACCTTAATCACCATTTCAGCCGTTTCCCAGATATCGCTTGCGTTTTCCAAAATCTGTGCTCCGGCTGCTTTATAATCCTCATCGGAAAATCCGCTTCCTGCTCCGGCCATGGTTTCAATCAATACTTGATGGTTCTCCTTTACCAATTGAACCACCCCGGCGGGAGTGATGGCTACCCGATTCTCATTGTCCTTAATCTCCTTTGGAATTCCGACGATCATCTTGTCTCCTCCTTGTCGTAAAAAAACTGGTAATCATTTTTCTTTCCCATATATTAATATATTAAAGGTTAAAGAGAAAAGTTTCAAATTAAAAAGCTTCCTCTTTATTCAACCGGAAGCTTTTGATTTTCCTTCATTTCTTTCTCAGGACTTTCACTTTGTTTTTTTTGGCATTCCGAACAAACTCCGTGAAAAGTTAAACGGTGATCAATAATGGAAAAATGAAATGTCTCTTCGATCTTCTTCTCCACTTCCCCCAGATAATCTTCCTCAATCTCTTGGACCTTTCCACAATGTACACATAGAAGATGATGGTGATGATGCTGGGCGCTCTCGGAGCGAAAGTCGTAACGGGTTACCCCATCACCAAAGTTAATTTTATGGATGATGCGTAGATCGCTCAGCAATTCCAACGTACGATAGACGGTGGCTAAGCCGATATCAGGAGCCCGATCTTTTAAGGCTAAAAAAACATCTTCCGCGCTGAGATGATCTTCAATATTCTCTAATAAGATACGAACCGTCGCTTCCCTTTGCGGGGTTAATTTATAATTATGGGCATGTAAAATCTGTTTGATCCGTTCAATTCTCTCTTCTTCCATGCAGGATCCCCCCTGCCTTGACAAATTAAATACTACCCCCATTATAGAAGAGAGGAAGAAAAGAAGTCAAATGAAAGATGGGAAGGATCAGAATCCCATGAGGTAAAGGGACTGCTCCATGAGAGTTAGAGCAATCGTTTTTTCATACCAGCTTATCAATGCAGCCAGTACAAAAGAAATAACGGTAAAATAAAGAAATCGGAGCAGAATCGGTTGTAATTTCCCTTGAGCAGATAATATGCGGTTTAGAAACAAGTAGAGGGATACGGATAAACCCATCGCCGCCATGAGCATGTACAGGGGAAGGAGCAAGAGATTCTGAGGGAGAACCGAATAAAGGAAGAAAAGAACACCTTTTTCTTTAAATAAAAGAAGGAGCGTTGAAAATGTAAAACCAAGCAGCGTGCCTTTTATGAACAGAAAAAGGAGGAGAAGCGGGCTCCCAAGGACCGAGATGCCCAAAAGGAAAAAGAGGAGAATCCATTTCCCGTGATGGAAGAGGAGCGAAAATAAGGCTGCTTCCCCATGAACCGTTTGATCCTGGGAAAAATCGGCGAAAAAATGGGAGAGATAATCATGAAGGCTTCCGGCTTGCTCCTTGGGAAGCAGCAGGGCAAAAAGGACTCCGAAGATGAATCCTGCCATGTATAAATAAAGGATGAAACGGCTCAGTATACCCACTCTTTCCATACCTTCCCCTCCTCTCTACAGTCTATGAGAGGGAGGAGAAAGAGATGCCAATCATGGTGGAGAATCTTAGCCAATTCCACAGGATAGGATCATGAGGAGAAAGAAAAGGGGGAATTCCCATATAATGGATTATCCATCCTCTTGTCATGGAAGAAAAATTGTGTTATAGTTAGTAAACCAGCAAGCACCTACCTCCGAACCAGGTCAGGTCGGGAACGAAGCAGCCTTAAGGAGGTGTGGACTGTGCTGGTTTCCTTTTATTCTGATTCGGCCCTCTCCTGTATGAGCCCCACAGATGAATAAGAGGTCTTTCCCTTCCCTTTCGATTTCGGAATCATTTGATAAATGGTACCGACGATCCCGAGGGGGAAAAAGCGAACAGCCAGGATATAGACGAGGCCAATAAAGAGGAGCCATCTCTCGAAGAAAGGAATGGTTTTTGATAAATCCTGCAATCCTTGGGAGACGAGTTCGATTAGACCTGCCCCCAACACCGCTCCGATCAATGTTCCCACACCTCCTACAATGGTCATCAGAAGGGCATCCAACGTGAGGTCAACGCCTAAAACACTGGGGACGCTGACAAAACGCATTCCGATTCCATAAAGAATGCCTGCAAAACCGGCTACAACGCCGGCCACTACCGAAGCGATCAGCTTATATCGAAGAACAGGATAGCCAAGAGCCTCCATGCGCCGTTCATTCTCACGAATCCCTATGAGAATCCTCCCCATGGGTGAAAGCGTAAATGTACGCAACAGAAAGTAAATGAGGAGCATCATCGCGATCGCAACATAGGAGAAGGTTAATTTATCCTTAAAAAAGGCAGGGACAGAATAGCTGAATCCATCTGCGCCTCCCGTCATGGATTTCCATTTTTCTGCGATGACCGCTAAAAGTTCGGCTACGGCCAGGGTGAGCATGGCAAAAAAATGGCTTTTAATACGGGTTGTAAACGCGCCCAAAAGAAGGGAAAGAAGTGTGGTAAAGATCATCACCAGAAGAAAGGAGAAAAGGAGCGTTCCCCAATGGGCTCCCATCTCTCTCATGAGAATTCCGGTTGTAAACGCGCCGATTCCAAAATACATGACGTGTCCAAAAGATACGATTCCTGTAAACCCGAGAAGAAGATCGTAGCTCATAGCGAAAATGGCCATGATCGCAATGTTTATGAGTATGATGAGGCTGCTGCGGGATTCCATAAAAAAGAGGGGAAGTAAACCGGCGATCAAGATGAAGAGAAGAAAAGAAATCTTTTTTACCACTTAATATCTCTCCTTTGTTCCGAATAGGCCCTGAGGACGGAGGGTTAAGATGAGAATCATCAGGAGCATATTGACCGCCATGGAGATGTCGGGAAAGAAATAGGCGATGTAGGCATTTGCAAGTCCAACCAATAGTGAAGCGGATGCAGTACCCAAAATCTGCCCCATCCCTCCAATCACCACCACGACGAAGGCGAGCAACTGATATTCCATGCCGATCTCAGGGGTAAAAACGCCTACATAAGGACCTATCATCACACCTGCAAGGCCGGCCAATCCGGCCCCCAGAAGAAAGACAAGGAGAAACATGAGGCGTACATTATACCCCAGGGTTTCAACCATCTCTTTATTCATGACCCCTGCTCGGATCACCAGTCCCCACCTTGTTCCCATGATGAAGAAATGAAGGAGGGCAAGAAGGATCACTCCCATAAGAATAATAAAAAGGCGGTATTTAATCATGACGATCCCACCGAAGGTAAAACTGCCGGCCAACCAATCGGGTATAAGGGCTCTGACCGGATTTGCTCCGAAAAAAAGCTTAATCAGTTCTCCCAATAGAATCATGGTCCCCAAAGTGATGAGGATCTGCTGTACATGATTTCCATAGACCGGAGCGATAATCCATTTTTCCATGAGATAGCCGAAGAAAATCCCCGTAAGAAATCCGATGAATAATCCGAGAATGAAATGTCCACCGGCTAAATATCCCCAAGTTCCCATATAAGCACCCCAGGCGAAGAGACCTCCATGGGCGAAGTTAAGCACTCCCATCAATCCAAAGATGAGGGATAATCCGGCAGCGAGGAGAAAAATGAGAAACCCGGTTGCCAGTCCATTGATGGTTAACGAAAAAAAGAGATTCATAGTTCCCCTCCTTTCATGCAATTCCTAAATATTTTCTCTTCAGGAGATCATCCCCGGTTAATTCTTCCATTTCCCCGGTTTTCACCGTTCTTCCGTCATCGATGATGACAAAACGATCGCCGATCCGACTCGCTATAATGAAATTTTGTTCCACCAACAATATCGTGGTATGTCTTTTGATCGCAACCAGTGATTCCATCAGGGTTTCTACCATCACGGGGGCCAACCCCTTACTGGGTTCGTCGATCAGGAGGATGCGGTTATCATTCATATACGCCCTAGCGATGGCTAACATCTGTTTTTGTCCGCCACTTAGTGCCCTGCCCTTTTTCTTCCAAGCTTTTTTCAAGTCTGAAAATTGAGAGAGAATCCATTCCAAACGTTCATTTTTCTTTATGTCCATCTTCCCCATGGCGATTTTCATGTTCTCTTCAACGGTAAGGCCGGCGAAAATTCCTTGATCCTCCGGAATAAATCCAATCCCCCTTCTGGAGATTTGGTATGGGGATAACCGATGGATCTCTTCCCCTTCAAAGAGGATGGATCCCTTATAAGCCTTGTTTAATCCCATAATCGTACGGAGTGTCGTCGTCTTCCCCGCTCCGTTCCTCCCAAGCAAGACGGTTATTTTCCCTTTTTCCGCCTCCAGCGAAACGCCTTGAAGGATGTGAAATTGGCCGATGTAAGTTTCTACTCCATCCAGTTTAAGATGGATATTGTGATGAGACCTCTCCATGGTATAATCCTCCCAAATATGCAGATTGAACCACCTCATTCTCCATGATCTCTTTTGGGGAGCCGTCCGCGATGAGTCGGCCATGATGAAGCACGGCCACCGAATCGGAAAGGTCGAGAACCATATCTACCTTGTGTTCGATGAGAAGGATGGCCCTCTTCCGCTCATCCCGCAAACTTCTGATCACCTCAAGAATGGAGGGGACCTCTTCTAAGGACATTCCCGCCGTCGGCTCATCAAGGAGGAGGAGTTTGCTGTCTAAGGCGAGCAACATGCCAATTTCCAACTTTCTTTTATCCCCATGGGGTAAATGTTTAGCCAAGTCATATGCTTTTGAAGTTAATTTCGCCTTTTCCATGATCTCCTCGGTTTTACGATTCATCTCCTTGAACGAAAGGTGGTGGCGGAGCACATGGTGGGAGGCTTTTCCCCTCGTCTGAACCGCTAAGCGGAGATTCTCATGGACGGTGAGATTGGGGAAAATATTGGCGATCTGAAAAGAACGACCCATTCCCATCTGGGTGCGGGCATGGGGAGGGAGAGAGGTGATCTCTCTCCCCTCAAAGTAGACGCTGCCCTTCGTCGGTTTTAGCTGACCGCTTATGAGATTAAAGAAGGTTGTTTTTCCCGCCCCATTTGGACCGATGATGGATTTAAAATGATCTTCCTCTAAGGTGAAATTTACCTCATGTACCGCCGTGTGCCCGCCAAAAGAAATCGTTAAATCTCTCGTCTCCAACAGTTTCAAACTTCCACCTGCTTTCCGAGTCCTTCGGGTTATTTTTGATTCATAATGGGCGGTGCAGTCTCCTCAGGTTTTAACTCGCGAATCAGTTTAGGTACCGGATAATCGGTCCCTTCCTCCTTTACCAACTCTGCCACATAGAGAGCCTGGAGAGCCTGATGGTCTTCCTTACGGAAGGTCATCGTCCCTTTTGGGGAATCAAAACTCATTCCTTCCATGGCGGAAATTAAGGTATCCGGATTTGTATCCCCATTGGTCTTCTTCACCGCTTCCACGATCGCCATCGCCGCGGTAAAACCTCCGGCGGTAAATAGATCGGGAACTTCTCCGTTAAACTTTTCTTTATGCTTTTCCACCAACCAATCATTTACCGGATTCTTCGGCAACCGGTAATTGTAAACGGTAAATCCTTTTAATCCTACGGCCGTATCGCCCATGGCTTTAAGTCCTAAGATGTCCGGGAATCCGGTAATGGGGGTCACTTTTTCAAAGAGTTTCATATCTTTCATCTGCTGCCATGGGGTATTGGCCCCGGCCCAAACCACATAAACATATTCGGCACCTGAATTCATCACTTTCTGAATGTGGGCGGTGTGGTCGGTAATCTTCGGATCGGTAAACTCCTCCAATACGATGGTGTGGCCAAGTTTTTCCGCCTCCCTCTTAAAGGAAGCAGCGCCATCTTGACCGAAAGCATAATCTTGAGCATAGATCGCAATCTTGGCATGAGGCCGATCGATGGATTGGGCGGCAGCGGCGGCATCTTGGGAGGAGTTTCGGCCCGTGCGGAAAATATATTTGTTCCAAGCCGTCCCTGTGATGGCGTCGGCTACAGCAGGCTCTACAATCATGATCCGCTTATACTCTTCCGCGAGCGGCAAGACGGAAAGGGCTGCCCCGGAACTGGTGGTTCCTACGAGAAAATCTACCTTATCCTCATCCAGGAGCTTCGTCGCTTTTTCGATCGCCACTTTGGGATCGAGTTGATCATCCTCTGTAAGCACCTCAATTTTCCTTCCGGCTACTTCCCCCGTTCCCCCCGTTGCATACTCGATCCCTAGTTGAAATCCCTGGATCGTTTGTTTTGCATACGCTTCCAAAAGACCTGTCTTTCCGGCTAAGATCCCAATTTTAAGGGGTTTCTTCTCTTGGGTAGAATTTCCCCCGCCTCCTTGATCCCCGGTAACCGCTTGGGTTCCGTTCCCGGGGGAAGGATTGGCGCCGTTCTCCTTTTGCCCGCAACCGGCTAAAAGAAGTGCTAAAGCGAAGAATAAAAGGAATGCTTTTGGAACGAAATGGATCCGACTCATTTCATAACCCCCTTCGGTTCGTTTATGAACATGTTAAAGGGGAATAGTTACAAAGAAGTTACAATATTATGGCATAATCTCAGGATCTTTTCCCTCTAAAATTTGCCCATAAAGGCGAGTTGTTTCCTCCATGGGAGGAACTCCTAGTTCCCTTTCCAGGACCTGTTTACACTTTTCATACCACCATAAAGATAAAGTTCGGTTGGCCAATCTTTGGTAGGCCACCATAAGGATGCGATAGGCGCTTTCCCATAAAGGATCGATAGACAACATCTTCTCGGCAACGGGAATCGCTTCATTCTCTCTTTTCGCTCGCAGTAATAGAAAAGATAAGCGTTCGCTTCCTTTCAGGAACAGGAGGGAGAGTCGTTCCCTCTCCTCATTTACCCAATCATCGTAGAGGTTGTCGGGAAGAAAATCACCATGGTATCGTTTAAATCCTCTCATCAACAGGGTGATGGCATCCTCTTCATTTTTTAAGACAAGCCCCTTTTCATATTCCTTCTCAAAATCTTCGACATCGAGGAAAAATCCGGTGTGAAGCTGGAGACGATAGTTTGATCCTTGACGAAAAATATAGTAAGAAGAACTTCTTGCTTTTCTATCCGGTTCGAGGGCTCTTGTCAAAGCATTCAGGGAAACTTTGAAATCCCGCTCCCTGGTATCCTCGTCTGCCTCCGGCCAAAGATCCTCTTGAATCATCTCTTTGGGCAACTCTCTATTCCGTTTGGACAAGAAATATTGAAATAAACGTTTCGCGCTGCTACGTTGCCAATCCTTCTCCTGCAATTCTCGGTCTCCCAGATAGACGCGAAAACGTCCTAAAGTTTCTACTCGTAAGGTATATCCCGGATGAAAGATAAGATCCCGAAACCCCATTTTTTCCAATATTTTTTTGGAATAGTGGGTCAAATTCTCCTCCATATATTCTTGTGATCTGATGAAGAGAGGAATCATCATTTGCGGATCCTTTGGGCTTAAGAAAGAGGAATGGGTGAACAGAAAGTCATATTGACCGTCGATGGCTAAAGCAAGCGTTCTACCCCACCATTCCTTAAAGTCGTCCATCCGTTCTAACCGCTCATAAAGAAGAGAAAGCCATAAAGAAGAGGCGGTCTCAAGGAAATGGTCTTTACACTCTATCGCCTGCTGGTATGTTTCCCGGAAAAGAATCTCTGCCTCTCTCTCCTTCTTGCTGTAAAACGAAGCGATCCCCATTCCCAGTGTCGTTAATGCTCCGATCCAAAGATCAGAAACCGATTGAGCCAGCTTATATGCCTTTTCCCCATAGGAAAGGGCTAAATCGTATTTCCCCATCTTCCCATACAGAAACGTAAGTCCCATCATAGGTTCTGCCGGACCTCTGGCCACTCCAATTTCTTCAAAAATCTCCAAGGAAGTTAAATAACTCTCTTCGGCTAAATGAACTTGATCGGATGCAAACGTTGAAATGGCATGCCCCATCCTCGACCACCCCACCGCTTCAACAAAGGGAGCGTTCATCTCGGCGGCAAAGAGAATTCCTTGCTGAGCCTTCTTTTTCGCCTTTTCCCCCTCTCCCAAAAAGGCACAAACGATGGATTGGACAAGGGAGGATTCTCTGAAACCATAATAGAGGGGCGTCTCTTCTCGGTTTACTTTCTCCTCTTTGGATAATAGGAAATTGGCCTCCTGTAACCTTCCCGTTCTAAGCAGGAGACGACTATAGATCATGGGATCGACCTTTTGGTTTAGTCGTCTAAGAAGTCGAAAAATTTTTTCCGCCCGATTCGGTTTTCCAATATTAATCAGATTTTCAGCAATAAGATGTAAAATACGTCGATTTAAAGTGGGCTCCATTCTTCTCGCTTTGCGCAAATCATGATGAAGAAGGGAATCTGCCTGCTGCGGTTGTACCGTATCGAGATATACGAGGATCTCCCCTTCTATGGCCATCAGTTCTCCGTCATAATCCCCGTGATCCCGGCAGTTCCTTCTAGCCTCTTTATACAGTTCTAAGGCACGATCATAATCGGAATGAAGCCGATAATAATCCCCTTCCACAATAAATAAACGGCCAAACGATCTCCTGTACGGGAGGGGAATTCTCTGAATCGTTTCTTTTACTTTCTTCAAATGCCCCAATTGCATCAATTGCGGTCCGATCTTGGTTAACAAATAGGATAGATCCTCCCATTCTCCTGCGGCGATGTAGTGGGGAAAACTTAAAGGATACTCCTTCCGGCTCGTATAATAGTGAGCAAGTCGGCGATGTATATTCCTCTTGGTCTCTAAAGGCGTTTTATCTTGAAGGAGAAGACGAAAAAAAGGGTGAATCCTTCTTCCGTTTCCATTGGTGTCAGGGAAAAAGAGACGATAGCGCTCCAACTGTTGAAGGAGAGTTTCTTCCATTCCAAAATAGAGAAAATGCAACACCTCTCGATCGATCTCATCGATGAGGGCTAGGTCCTTCAAAAAGCCCTGCAAGGTGGAACTAAGGGGAATGAAGATCTCTTCTTCCATAAATTCAAAGAAAGGACGTAAAGAGCGGTTTGGTTCGGCGTGAATTTGCTCTAACTCTCCTCCCCTCGAGAGATAAAGGTAGATAAAATGAACGAGGATCTGCCACCCTTGCGAAAGATGGGCGATTTCATCCACCTCTTCCTCCGTTCGTTTCATTCGATAAAAGCGATGAAATAATGTAGAAATCTCCTCCTTATTTAAGAGAAGATGATGTTCCGAGACCTCCAACACCTTATTCTGCAAAAAGAGTTTTTTCATCACTTCATTTTCCGGCATGAAGCGGGTGGCAAGAAGTAGATGTACTTCCGGCGGGAGCAGTTCAATCAGACGGAAAATAAAGCGGCTTACAGGGGAAGATTCATCGATGAGATGAAACTGATCCAGCAGGAGGATGGTATCTTTCTTTTGCTTTGCCAGGCGATCTACCCATTGATGGATCCATTCATCTCCATCCTCTTCCTGATAGAGCATAGAGGAGGCCTTTTTCCCGATGAAATCCCACTCCCCTTCTGGAAAGGTGTGGTAGAGCTCTTCTTGCAAATGATCGAGAAACGAATGAAATGAGCGGTCTTTTTTCGTTAGAGTCATCCACAGAACGGGAGAAGGTGTTTCTTTCACGAAGAGAGAGAGAAGATGGCTTTTCCCAAATCCCGCAGGGGAGAGAAGCAGGGTAGAAGGATAGTGGCGAAATTGGTGCAAGCGATCCAATGCTGTGCGGCGAAAGATCTGATCTGTTCCCATAACCATCACTTCCCAGCGATTTTCACAAAGTTCATTTCTTTTTTTAAAATTCTCTAGAAAACTTTTATCTCCTGCATAAAAAAACCATCCCAAGGATGGTTTGATACGAAAATCATTTTCATGGGATGCTTACACGTTTTCCGTCTCCTTCAATGGGAATGATCGATAGATCCGAAGAAGCTCTTTCTTATCGATTTTCCCCACGCCCGTTTTGGGTAATTGGTCTAAAAAGATAAATTCCTTTGGAATCTTAAAACGGGCAAGATAACGAGAACAGTATTCTTTTAATTCCTCCTTCGATAGTTCCTCCCCATTCTTTGCGACGAGAAAGGCAATCCCCTTCTCTCCCCATTTATCATCCGGTACACCGATCACCACCGCCTCCGCCAAGGAGGGATGGTTTTGTAGGACGTTTTCAATCTCCAAAGGGTAGATGTTCTCTCCCCCTGAAATAAACATCTCCTTTTTCCTTCCTACGATATAATAATATCCTTCCTCGTCTCTCCTCCCCAGATCCCCGGTGTATAGCTTTCCGTCCCGAATAACCTTTTCCGTCTCCTCTTGATTATTCCAATAACAAAAGAAGACATGAGGCCCTTCGATCACCAATTCCCCCACTTCACCGGAAGGAACCTCTTTTCCATGTTCGTCCACCAGCGTGATCCCATTATGAATCATCGGCTTTCCGACCGAACCCTTTTTCTGAAACGCCTCATCCGGAGAGAGATAAAAATTGTTCGGCCCCGCTTCCGTTAAACCATACCCCTCTTTAAAACGGATTCCCCTTTTCTGATATCCGTCATAGATGGAAAGAGGACAAGGAGCTCCCCCGGATAAAAAGATGGGATCATGGGAGAAATCTGCATGCTGCAAAGCGGGTTCCTGAAGAACTTGAAGGTGCATGGTGGGAACGAGGAGAAGGATGGTCACTTTTTCTCTTTCAACGGTCTGTATGGTCTCGTATGGTTTAAATTGCTTTCCTACGATTACTTTTCCCCCGGCGTATAAAACAGGAAGGGTTAATGCATTTAACCCCCCTGTATGAAAGAGAGGCATTACCGTGTAGGTGATGTCCCGTGGGCTTAATCCCCAACTGACCACGGTATTTATCGCATTCCATAAGATATTGCGATAGGTAAGGACCACTCCCTTCGGTCTCCCTGTTGTTCCCCCTGTATAAAGCATCACCCAGGGATCGCCGGCAGCTCCTTCCGGGGAGATTTTATTGGCGATCGTTTCCTTGCTCTGGAAAAAGATCCCATGTGTTGAAATCATCTGGATGGAGGGAATCTCTTCTCGAAGCAAATCGATCTGATCTTCAAAAGAAGGATGATAAAATAAAACCTTCGCACCAGAATCTTGCAAAATATAGGTTAATTCGTGGACACTTAACCTGTAATTGAGTGGGATAAAAATGGCCCCGATCAAGTACGTGGCAAATAAAACCTCAAAGTAAGGAATCTCATTCGGAGTCAGGATCGCAATACGATCCCCTTTTTCTATGCCAAATTGGATTAAACGGAAAGCCGCCTCATTCGCCCGCCGGTAAAGCCCTTCATAGGTAACCTCTTCTTTACTTTCCCCATCCACCAATGCGATACGATTCGGCGTAAGAGCGGCTCTCCTCTCAAACCATCTTCTTTCCCAATCCATCTATTTTCCCCCTTGTTTCCCCTTTCTTTTCTCCAATCTAGCAAGAAAGGGTTACAAAGGGGTTACAGAAGATCCTTATCCACTTTGCCGTACATTCCCCCTCCCCCCGCTTCAATGGGAAGGCGATTTTCCCGGCTTAATTGAATTCGTTCCGCGAGGGTAGGACCAAACTTTTCTTTAATCTCACGGATCGGAACCCTGTGAAGAAGATTCATTTCATTCCCAAAGGCTTCAATCAGGCGAAGATATGTTTTCTTTCCCACTCCAGGAAAGAATTCCAAAAGGATCTGCGGGAAATAGGGAGGGCGCCAATCGGGATGGAGGGCCTCTTTTTCGCCTAATTCAAGGACCCGATCAAACACCCCTTTGGCGACAGGCCCACCGCATTGGGAACAACGGGACTGATAAGGCTCTACCCGCTCACCGCAATGGGAACATCTGCTTCGATAATACTTCCCCAGACTGGGATTTAAACCATAGTTTGCCTCTATGAAATTCCCCCCTTCCCTTTTTAAAGCCAGCCTTAAACTTTGAAAATCCGGGTTTTGTAAGCAAATCCTCTGATATTCCCTACCGATCTTTTGAATCGAATGGGCGTCGGAATTCGTTAGAAAAGGATAGTTTCTTAACTCCGGCAAATGATCCGCCATCTCGGTGTCTCCGCTTAGGCCTAACTCCACCGCATCGATATGTTTCGGATCACACACCTCTTCAAGGCGATTGACAGCCGACAGGATGCCTTTATGGGGAGTGAAAATATGGGCAGGAATAAAGAGACCTCCAAGCTCTTTCGTCGCCTCCTGCAGCTCCCGGGTGGAGCGATTAAACCGTTGAGAGCTAAGGTGAGGGTTTTTCATCCCTTTGCTTAGATAGTTGCTAAATTCCTTCATCTTCTTAAACGTAGGCAGATAAGAAAGAAGGTGAAAAGGCTTCCTTCCCTCTTCCCGAATCTCGATTTCGCTTCCCAGAAGGAGCGTAATTCCTTGATAGCGGATTCCTCCCCCCGGGAGTTCCCTGGCCTTTCCACTTTCGAGATCCTGTTCCAATTGATTCAATATTTCCGGGACGTGGGCATCGATCACCCCAACCAGATCCATCCCTTTTTGGTCCCTCGAACCTTTGAGAAGATTTGAGAGAGTGAGATCCTTGGAGGCGCTGTTTTTTACCGGCCTCCCTGAGTCGGTAGATCCGATATGAATGTGTAAATCGGCATAAACACTGGGCAAAACTTATTCCCCTTCCTTCTTCTGAAACAACGCCCAATGATAAACGGCAAGAATGGTTTTGGCATCTGCGATTCTTCCACGGGCCATCTCTTCAAAAATTTCTTGTTCCGTAAGCTCATAAACCTCCACAAATTCATCATCATCCAGGTGATGCCGGCCCGCTTTTAACCCCTTTGCTAAGAAGAGATGAACGACCTCATTGGAAAAACCGGGAGAAGTATAGAAGCGGGATAGAAAGATCCATGAATCGGCCATGTATCCCGTTTCTTCCTCCAATTCCCTCATGGCAGATGTGAGGGGCTCTTCTCCCGGCTCTAACTTGCCGGCCGGAATCTCCAACAGATCTCTCTCCAATGCCTTGCGGAATTGTTCTACAAAAATAAATTTCCCCTCCTTGGTGACGGCCAAGACGGCGACGGCACCCGGATGGAAAACCAGCTCCCGGGTAGATCTCTTCCCATCAGGAAGTAGGACTTGATCAACAGCAAGTTCTACGACTTTTCCTTTATAAATTTCCTCCCGGTGAAGGGTCTTCTCTTCAAAATGGGACATGGAAGTGCTCCTTTCTTTCATAACTGGTCCGATATGAACATATGTTGTAGCAATAAAAAAGTGAAAAATGAAGGCGTCGCTTGTAAAGAGGGGGATTTTTGTGAAGGAGGATGGGAGTGTGAAGATCTATACCGGTGAAAAAAGCCTCCGTATGGTCGGGAAGGCCTGGCAGGTTCGAGCGAAACTGAGAGAACTCTCCCGCATACCTATAACCTTACATCAATTTCTGCTTCTTCGCAAAGGGAAAGAGGGAAAGGAACGGAATTGGTGAAGTTGATTGAATGGAGACCTTTTTTATTTAAGGATGGAGAGAAAAAAAGAGGAAGCGACGGCAATTCCCTGAAGAAACGGCGGATCCTCAAGAATCCCCCGTCCCATCGTTTCAATGGGGTATTCCTCGATCATGGAGACGAGCCCATCCCATTTTTCCAAGGGCCGCCAAAGAAGATGATGCTTTTCTCCCAACCGATAATGCTCGATCTGCTCTTTAATCCATTCCTTCTCTTCCCCTGCGAAAAGGGGGATGGGAAGATAGGCGGGGGCGAGGGCAATTCGAGATAGGGATGTGAGGAGATGATGGCTTAAGCCGCGGTGACGGGGGCGGGGGTCTTGAAATTGGATCCGGGGGACCACAATCCCGGTTCCATTGAGAGCAGCCACCGCATTGATCAATTCTCCGGTCTCCACGGCCGAATATCCGAAAGGATGAGCGGTGCCGACGCTTCCTGGCCCTGGTCCAACGAGGATCACATCTGCTCCCAAACTATACCGGGCGGCAAGCATGGCAGAATAGACATTAACGCTTTCCAAGTCCCCCCCGAAGGCTTGCCCTGCGGTAATGGTCTTATAGAGAAGGCCCTCTTCCTTCAAACTTCTCACGTGATTGCTTAACCAAATCGGAAGCGCCGTTCCATCGGTCATGATGTAAACCGCCTTTAAATTCGGCTTCTTCTTTTGAATAAAGAGGAGAGAAGCAGGCAACATGCTATGTAAGCTGAAGAGGAGGATAGGGAAACCTTGCAAATCTCCACCCCTTGTTTCCGGGGAGTAAAGGGGATGCTCCTCCTCCTCCACGCACTGCACTGCCAGCTGAAAGGGGGTGTATCGCCCTTTCATGATATGACCGGATGGGGCGTTTCTTTCCTTTTCATTTCTGTTTAAGATGGCCATCACGATATGAAATCCACCGGATCCAAGCGTTAGGCGAACCGCCGTGGTGTTTAGAAGCACCTCATCTCCCTCACGAACAGCGCCGGTGATGGAGGGATAATTTATTCCTTCTTCGATTCTTTCATCCGTTTCCACTCGGATCAACTCTATTTCCTGAGACCTTCGCCATACCTCGATCACTTTGCCCGTTTCCCGTTGAAGCATAGGCTCCCCCCTTTCTCCTGCCGCTCCTCGTTTCATTCGAACGCTCATCGGCATCAAACCGACCGATTTAAACTCACGGGACCCCAATTCATTTACCTAAAGGGGTATATTCCCATGTTTCTTATGAGGACGTCCTTCCTGTTTGTTTTGCAACATCCGTAAAGCCTCTTTTAGCTTCTTTCTTGTCTCCCTGGGATCGATCACATCATCCACCATGCCCATACCCGCCGCCACATATGGGTTTGCAAACTTTTCCCGATATTCCTTAATTTTCTCCGCCCGGGTCGCCTCCGGGTTTTCACTCCTCTCAATTTCTTTGGAATAGATAATGTTGGCTGCCCCTTCCGGTCCCATAACGGCAATTTCCGCATTGGGCCATGCATAAACCAGATCCGCACCGATCGCTTTGCTATTTAAGGCGACGTAAGCTCCTCCATAGGCTTTACGCAAAATGACCGTGATCTTGGGGACCGTTGCTTCGGAATAAGCATAGAGAATCTTGGCGCCATGCCGAATTATTCCCCCATGCTCCTGATTAACCCCAGGAAAAAATCCGGTTACATCTTCCAAGGTGATCAGCGGAATGTTAAAAGCATCGCAAAAGCGGATGAAACGGGCCAGTTTATCGGAGGAATGGATATCAAGCCCTCCTGCCAAATACTTTGGCTGATTGGCGATCATCCCTACCGTATAACCGTCAATTCTTCCGAAACCCACCACGATATTTTTCGCAAAGTTCTCATGGACTTGTAAGAAATCTCCATGATCTACCAATAGTTTGATGACTTGAACCACATCATAAACCCTGGTCCCCTCTACCGGCACACGATCAACGATCTCTTCAATCCAATCTCCACCCTCATCCGGTTTTCCCCGCGGGGGTTTCTCCCTATAGTTTTGAGGAAGAAAGGAGAGAAGTCGGCGTACTCCTTCTAAAGTAGATTCTTCATCAGGATGGGAGAAATGGGCATTCCCGCTAATCGTCGTATGAACCCGAGCCCCGCCCAGATCTTCACTGCTGATTTTCTCACCGGTTACGGTTTCAATCACTTTGGGTCCTGTGATAAACATTTGGCTCGTCTTTTCCACCATAAAAACAAAATCGGTGATCGCCGGCGAGTAAACGGCTCCTCCGGCACTTGGTCCCATAATGACGGAGATCTGGGGAATGACGCCGGAGTAAATGGCATTCCGATAAAAAATATGCCCATACCCGTCAAGGGAGACAACTCCCTCCTGAATGCGTGCCCCGCCTGAATCATTTAATCCGATGATCGGAGCCCCATTTTGGGCGGCAAGATCCATGACGCGGGCAATCTTTCTTGCGTGCATCTCCCCTAATGCTCCGCCAAAGACGGTAAAATCTTGGGCAAACAAATAAACAAGTCGCCCATGGATCGTCCCGTACCCTGTAACCACCCCTTCCCCAGGCGCTTCTTTCATCTCCAGACCGGCTCCCCGATGTTCAATAAAAGGAAAGAGTTCGACAAAGCTATCCGGATCGAGCAGAAGATGAATTCGTTCTCGGGCGGTCAGCTTTCCCTTACGATGCTGCTGGTCAATTTTTTCATAGCCTCCGCCTAATTCAACCTTTCTTCGCCGTTCATAGAGTTCGTCGATTTTTTCGTACATCTTCTCGTTATTGGTCATGATGCTCACCCGGATTTACCAGTTCAATTAAAACGCCATAGGTAGATTTCGGGGAAAGAAACGCCACCTGTGATCCATGTGCGCCGGTTCTTGGGGCGGGAGGAATGGGAATAAGATTCGCTTTTTCCACACGATGAAGTGTTTCTTCCATTTCCCCTGTACGAAGGGCAATATGGTGAATCCCTTCCCCCCTTTTCTCGATAAACTTAGCGATCGGGCTATCGGGAGAAGTGGCTTCCAAAAGTTCAATCCTCGTCTCCCCAATGGGAATCATGGCCACCTTCACCTTTTCTTCCGCCACCTCTTCTTCACTTACGATGAATAAGCCAAGGGCTTCGTAAATTTTTCTGGATTCCGTAATACTTTTAACGGCAATCCCGATATGATCGATTTGGGAAGGAGGGTGGATCGGGTCTTCTTTCCCCGCCTCCCCTTGCCTTCTCCTCTTTTCTACCTCGGATCGAATAAATGCGACGGTCTCCTGGAGGCTGCTTCCCGGCGTAAAGATTTTTGCAATTCCTTTTTCCAGGAGATATGGAATATCCTCATCGGGAATGACCCCTCCTCCAACCACCAGGATGTCCGACGCCCCCTCTTCTTGAAGAAGTCGGGTCACTTCCGGGAAAAGTTGATTATGAGCACCTGAAAGGCTGGAGAGTCCAATACAGTCCACATCTTCTTGGATCGCTGCCTTTACAATTTGGGCAGGCGTCTGGCGGAGGCCGGTATAGATCACCTCCATTCCGGCATCCCTTAACGCTTGGGCGATGATCAGCGCCCCCCGATCATGTCCGTCCAATCCCGGCTTGGCTACCAACACGCGAATCTTTTCACCCATCTACTCTTTCCTCCTATCTCACAAAACATATCCTGTCACACGGGGGCTTTCGGCGCTCCATGTTTCGGCACTCCATGACAGAAACGATTCTCCACGGCCCACGATCTCTTTTACCCTTGATATTCCCCGAAAACTTCCCTTAGGCTGCCGCTCATCTCCCCCACCGTGCAATACGATCTCACGCAATCGAGGATAACCGGCATCAAATTTTCGTCTCCTTGCGCGGCTTCTTTTAACCGCTTTAAGTTTTTCTCCACTTCCCCCTGATTTCTCCGTTCTTTTAGCTTCCGCAATCTTTCTACTTGATTCTTTTCCACCTGATCATTGACGCGTAAAATCTCCGGCCGATTCTCATTTTCAACCTGGAAACGATTCACCCCCACAATCACCATCTCGCCCTCTTCAATCTTCTTTTGGGTTTCATAGGCAACCCGGTGGATCTCCTCTTGCATATATCCTTGCTCGATAGCGGCGACCGCGCCGCCCAAGGAATCAATCTTCTCCATATATCGTATGATTTCTCTTTCCATCTGATCTGTCAGCGCTTCTAGGAAGTAAGAACCGCCCAGAGGATCCACGGTATCGGCAACGCCACTCTCATAGGCGATAATTTGCTGGGTCCTCAAGGCCACTCTGGCCGACTGCTCAGTCGGTAAAGAAAGAGCTTCATCCATGGAATTGGTATGAAGACTTTGCGTCCCTCCCAGCACTGCGGCCAGCGCTTGTAAGGTAACGCGGACAATATTATTCTCCGGTTGCTGTGCGGTCAAGGTAGAGCCGCCTGTCTGTGTATGAAAACGGAGCTGTAGCGATTCTTCCTTCTTGGCTCCAAATCGTTCTTTCATGATTTTTGCCCATATTCTTCTCGCGACCCTAAACTTTGCAATCTCTTCGAAGAAATGGTTATGCGCGTTAAAGAAGAAGGCAAGTCGGGGGGCAAATTGATCTACATGAAGTCCGGCTTTGATCGCCGTTTCCACATAGGCAATCCCGTTGGCCAGGGTAAATGCGACCTCTTGAACAGCGGTTGAACCCGCTTCACGGATATGGTAGCCGCTGATGCTAATGGTGTTCCACTTGGGCACCTCCGCAGCACAAAAAGAAAAAATGTCGGTGATGAGACGCATGGAGGGTTTCGGAGGATAAATATAGGTGCCCCGTGCGATATATTCTTTTAAAATATCGTTCTGAATGGTACCGGATAATTCTTTGAATGAAAGACCTTGTTTTTCCCCTACCACCAGATACATGGCCAAAAGAATCGCCGCAGGAGCATTGATGGTCATCGAAGTGCTTACTTTATGGAGAGGGATCCCTTCAAAAAGCGTTTCCATATCTTCCAGGGAATCGATGGCAACCCCCACCTTCCCCACCTCTCCCCGGGAGAGGGGATGATCCGAATCGTATCCGATCTGGGTAGGGAGATCAAAGGCAACGCTTAAACCCGTTTGTCCTTGTTCTAATAAATAGTTAAACCGTTTGTTCGTTTCCTCCGCCGACCCGAATCCCGCATATTGCCTCATCGTCCAATAGCGTGCACGATACATGGTGGGACGAATTCCACGGGTATAAGGCCATTCACCGGGAAAACCCAACTTCTCCATATATTCATCCGTCATGTGGTCCGGATAGTAAACCCTTTCAATGGGAATCCCTGAAAGCGTTTTAAATTCCTTCTTCCTCTCCGGGTATTTATTCAATAAAATCTCCGTCTTTCTTCTCCAATCCTCTTTTTCTTTTGCATAGTCTCTCTCCATCTTGATCACTCCAATCTTCTCAATTCATTCGTCCTTGGAACTTTTGTCGCTTGCAGGCGGCTCAACTTCTCTTTTCCAATGCGTATAGGTTTCATTTCTTTTTTCAAAATGGAAGACGGATGAAAACGCATCCATGATCGGAGAATAGAGAGAAGATATGGCAGGGCTCTTCCCCAAAACCTTTTCCATGGAGGTTACTCCCAGGTGAACGATCCCGCAGGGACGAATATATTGGAACATCTGCAAATCCGGGGAGATATTTAAAGCAAAACCATGGGAGGAAATATAGCCAACCCTCTCTTTAGCCCGATTCAACTTGACTCCAATCGCGGCGATTTTCTCGTCTCCTACCCAAACCCCGGTATACGTTTCCTTTCTTTCCCCTTCAATGTTCCAGAATTTTAAGGTTTGGATCAGGCCTTCCTCGATAAGTCGCAAGAAACGGTGGGGATCATTGCCCCAATCGGCCAGATGAAAGATGAGATAACCGACCAGTTGTCCTGGGCCGTGATACGTGATATCCCCTCCGCGATCAATTCGTTGAAAATCGATTCCTTTTCTCTCCCTTTCTTGATGCGTGATCAGCAAATTCTCTTCATGTCCAGCCCTACCTAACGTGTAGATGTGCGGGTGTTCCAGGAGAAGAAGGGTATGCGACCGTCTCCCTTTGTCCACCTCCTTCACCAACTCTTTTTGCATATCCCATGCTTCTTGATAGGGGGTTAACCCCGAGAGAATGAGGACATCCAACTCTTTTTTGCTCATCGTACAAAATCCTCCTTTACATAGGATATCAGAAATTTATGAATGAGGGAATTCTTCCATCTTAAAAAATAAAAAAAAGGGGAGACCCCCTCGTTCGTTCATTCGATGTCGCCGTACATCATTATTTATACATCCTTGCGATCAGTACTTCCACTCTTCGGTTTAGCGCCCTTCCCCGCTCGGTATTGTTATCGGCCACCGGCCTGTACTCTCCATATCCGATCACCCGAAATTTGTCAGGGGATAAGTTTTTATTCTCCAAAATTACATTGAGGAAATTGACCGCCCTAGCTGTACTTAAATCCCAATTGGACTGGAACTCGGCATTATGAATCGGCCGATTGTCCGTATGCCCCGAAACAGAAACTTCGTGGGGAAAACTCTTTTCCAGAATGACGGAAATCTCTTTGGCGATCTTCCTGGCCTGAGGAAGGATATCTGCCTTACCGGAGTCAAAAAGGGCGTCTTCTCCGATGGTAAGGAGCAATCCTTCATTGGTTAAGGAGGTCTTTAATTGATTGGTCAAACCATTTTTCTCAATATATTGATTCATCTCTTCCATGATTTTTTTTAGTTGGGCGGTTTCTTGTTGATATGCCTGCAAACGTTCAATTTCCTTTTGGTCAAAATTGTTTTGGGAACCACTGCCGGCTGGATTGCTTGTTAAGTTCGGAACTTTTGTAGGAATCATCTGGTCATATTGTAAGACGCCTACTGCTCCTCGAAAAGCGATATTAAACGCATTGGCCATTTTCTCGACTTTTTGACTGTCTATCTCACTAAGAGAAAAAAGAACGATGAATAGGGCCAGAAGTAAAGTGAGCAAATCGGCGTAAGGAATAAGCCACGTTTCGTCCATTTGATGCTCTTCCCCATGGGAACGTTTATTTTTCCACATGTTTCGTCCTCCATCGCTCTTCCCGTTCAGCAGCCGGTAGATAGACGAGAAGTTTTTCTTCAATATTTGATGGAGAAATCCCGGCCTGGATGGATAGAATGCCTTCGATCATCAGGCGTTTTAGCTCTACCTCTTCCTTTGATTTTTGCCTCAATTTATTGGCAAAAGGATGCCATAAAACATATCCGGTGAAAATCCCCAACAAGGTAGCGACAAACGCTGCGGCGATGGCGTGCCCCAGCTGTTCGATGTCGCTTAAATTCCCCAAAGCGGCAATTAGACCGATAACCGCTCCCAATACCCCTAAGGTAGGGGCGTAGGTCCCCGCCTGGCTGAAAATCTGGGCTCCGGACTGATGACGAGATTGCATCGCCTCTATATCCTGTTCCAGCGCATCCCGGATAAATTCCATTTCCCTGCCGTCAACGACCATCTTCATGCCGTTCTTTAAGAAAGGATCCTTAATTTCGTCAATGCTGTTTTCCAGCGCCAAAAGCCCTTCTCTTCGTGCGGTTTGCGCCCAAGTCATAAAATGATCGATCAATTCCGTCCTGGAAATCAGAACCTGTCTGGTGAAAAGAATCTTAAAGAGAACAGGGACCTTTTTCAACTGTGACATGGGGAAAGCATTTAAGACCGCTGCTATGGTACCACCGAAAATAATAAGGTAAGCGGCAGGATTTGTGAGGAGAGAGCTAAGAGGAGCCCCCTTCAGTACCATTCCAAACCCTACTGCGATCAGTCCGATAATAATCCCGATTAAAGTTGATCTCTCCATCCATAATTCCCTCATTTCTATGCTGCGACAAATTCATCCTATTCTTTATATCGACAAAAGGAACTTTTATTTTTACAAAAAAGGAAAGGGCCTTCCGCTCGGCCCTTTGATTCCTCACTTTTTTAATAAATCTCCATTTCCGGACGGATCGCTTCAATCTTTTCCTTGACCCGTTGCATAAACCGCCCACAGATCAGGCCATCTAAGATCCGATGATCAAGGGATAAGGTGAGGTTTACCATATCCCGAACGGCAATCATCCCCTCGATGACAACCGGTCTTTTCACAATCGCTTCGATGCTTAAAATCGCCGCCTGCGGTGAATTAATGATCGGCATGGATAAAACGGAACCAAATGAACCCGTGTTGTTCACGGTAAACGTTCCACCGCTTATATCATCGGGAGCAAGGCGCCCCTCCCTGGTTTTGCGAACCAACTCCTCAATGGAACGGGCCAAGCCTAAGACGCTTTTCTCGTCGGCTCTTTTAATAACCGGGACAAAGAGGGCATCATCCGTTGCCACGGCGATGGAGATGTTCACCTCTTTTTTCATGATGATGCGGTCTTTCGCCCATTGGGCATTTAACATCGGAAATTCCTTCAGAGCTTCCACGACCGCCTTTATGAAAAAGGGAAGGTAGGTAAGGTTAAATCCTTCTCGCCTTTTAAATTCCTCCTTAAGCCCGTTCCTAAGTTTTACCAGATTGGTGGCGTCCACTTCGATCATCATCCACGCATGAGGCGCTTCATGTTTGCTGCGAACCATTCGCTCTGCAATGGTTCTCCGTACCGGCGTAACGTCAATCTCTACATCCCCTAAAGCGGCAACAGGAAGAGGAGATGGCTTAGTCATCTCTTCTTCTCGCCCGATAGCAGCGTTTAACTCGCGGACCGGGGGTTTGCTCACTTCATCGGGGAGAACGTTTGCCTTTGTTTTCTCTCTCTCCTCTAAATAGAGAAGGAGATCTTTCCTCGTGATCCTGCCTCCGGCTCCTGTCCCTCTGATCTTTTCAAGGGGGATCTTCTTTTCCGCCGCTAATTTTAACACGGCGGGGGAAAGCCGCTGTCCTGCCTCCCTTTTCCCAAATAGTGTCCCACCACTTCCTGGGTCGGCTTTTTCCTTCTCCCCGAAGGTCTCTTTATGCTCCGCTGATGCACTCTCCTCTTCATTCTTTTCTGTCTCAATGGTGCAAATCACTTTCCCAACCGGGACGGCTTCATTCTCGGAGGCCAGAAGTTCCGCTACTCTTCCGGCGACGGTAGAAGGTACCTCCGCATTTACTTTGTCGGTGATCACTTCACAGAGGGGATCATATACGTTTACTTGATCACCGGGTTTGACCAGCCATCTGCCAAGGATTCCTTCGGTGACGCTCTCCCCCAACTGAGGCATCGTTATATGAACGATCATCCTTTTCCTCCTTTCGCTCGATACGACTTAAAAATAAGCCAATTCCCGCATGGCCTGAGCAATTTTGTCAGGATTCAGCATATAAAATTTCTCTAATGGAGGGCTGTAGGGCATGGCCGGAATGCTCGGTCCTCCAAGGCGCTTAATGGGTGCATCTAAATCAAAGAGAGCCTCTTCTGCGATAACGGCAGAAACCTCTCCCCCGATGCCCCCTTCTTTATGATCCTCATGGACGATTAAAACCTTCCCCGTTTTTGCCGCCGCCTCGATAATTCCTTCTTTATCTAAAGGATATAAGGTCATTAAGTCGAAGACATGGGTGGAGATGCCTTCCTTCGCCAGGGATTCCGCCGCTTGCAGAACATAATGGAGGGTAAGCCCATAGGAGATGACGGTGATGTCGCTTCCCTCCCTCTTTATATCCCCCTTTCCAATGGGCAAGGTATATTCCTGTTCGGGCACCTCTCCTTTTACAGAACGATAAAGCCGTTTATGTTCAAAAAAGAGGACAGGATCTTCGTCGCGAATGGCCGAGGTTAATAGACCCTTCACGTCGTAAGGAGTTGCGGGAGCCACGATTTTAAGTCCAGGATTTCCTGCGAAGATTCTTTCCATACTTTGGGAGTGATAGAGGGCACCATGAACGCCACCACCATACGGAGCTCGTATCACGAGGGGAACATGCCAATCATTGTTGGAACGATATCTAATTTTAGCAGCTTCGCTAATGATCTGATTCACCGCCGGCAGGATAAAGTCGGCGAATTGGATTTCGGCAACCGGTCGCAGACCATACGCGGCTGCCCCGATGGAAACGCCTACGATGGCCGATTCCGTAAGCGGGGAATCGATCACCCGTTCTTCGCCAAATTCTTCAATCAGTCCTTGGGTTGCTCGGAAAACGCCTCCCCGGACTCCCACATCCTCTCCGAGGAGAAAAACTCGAGGATCGCGCTTCATTTCTTCCCGAAGGGTATGGGTAACCGCTTCAATATATGACAGGATAGCCATCGCCTCATCTCCTCCTTAACCATATACGTGCAGCATGGCGCTTTCCGGTTCAGGATAAGGCGCCTCTTCCGCGTAACGGGTTGCTTCGTCGATCTCTTCCATCACCTTTTTTTCCAAGGCGGCCAATTTCCCTTCATCCATCAAACGCTGAGATAAAATATATTCCCGATAACGGAGGATGGGATCCTGTTTTTTAGCCAACTCTACCTCATCACGGCTTCTGTAGGTGCGATCATCGTCATCGCTGGAGTGGGGGGTTAAACGATAGGTTTTTGCTTCGATCAGCGTTCCCCCCTCTCCCCGGAGAGCTCTCTCCCTTGCCTCTTTGACCGCTTTGTAAACCTCCAAGGGATCATTCCCGTCTACGGAGACACCGGGCATACCGTATCCTACCGCTCGATCGGCCACCGACTCGCAGGCGAGCTGTTTTTTCACCGGCACGGAGATGGCGTATTGGTTGTTTTCCACCAGGACAATCACAGGCAGTTTATGAACTCCGGCAAAGTTTAAGGCTTCATGAAAATCTCCTTGATTGCTCGTTCCCTCTCCTAAGGTGACAAAAGAAACGAACGGTTTCTTCTCATATTTTGCCGCCAGGGCAAAACCAACCGCATGGGGAATCTGGGTCCCGGTGGGGCTGGATTGGGTCATGATGTTTAATTTCCTACTGCTGAAATGACCCGGCATCTGCCTGCCCCCGCTGTTGGGGTCCTCCGCCTTGGCAAAAGCAGAAAGAAGGAGGTCTCTCACCGTCATCCCCATCACCAAAACGACCCCCGTATCCCGATAATACGGATTTAGATAATCGACCCCCTTTTCTAAGGCGAAGGCTGCTCCAACCTGTGCAGCTTCCTGCCCTTGGCATGAGATGACGAAATGGATTTTACCGGCGCGGTTTAAGATCCACTCTCTTTCATCCACTTTACGGGCCATGAACATGTAGCGATAAATCTCTACCGCGGTTTGATCGCTCAACCCAATCTCCCGGTGATGGATTGCCATCTGAATTCCTCCCTCATTAAATTAATGTTTTCTCCGTCTTTCTTGCTTTTTCTCATGATTTCATCTTTGACTTACGAAACATCCTTGGATAAGATTTGATGAGAAGTGAAAATATGGAATCGACCTGTTGGCGGGAATAGAGGTGGTGGTCACCTCGATTTTTTTAGCCATATGATCGCAAATGGATCTCCACATAAGCCCTTGCGGTTTACCCTCCCATATCTCCCTGGGTCAATGCCCTTACATTCCTTCGTTCTACCTCTCAAGGGGTGGAGGCCAGGCAAGCTCCTTTGCGGGGTCGATGCCCTAATGGAATAAATTGCTCCCAGCCTATCCGTGCTTCGCTTTTCAAAGATCAACATGTGGATAAAGCAAGTAAAACGAATGAGTTACTAACCTGCGAATAAATTAAGCTGCTGCTTGAAGCTGAGCCTCCCGATGGGGGCCGAGCACTTTGCTGCTGTCATAATTCTTCTGTTTACGGCCTAGCTCAAACAAGATGCGGATGAGCTTGATGCAAAGCGCGATCATGGACTGTTTCTTTTTCAGCGGATTGTCCCGGCGCGTCGTGAAATACATGTGCAACGCGCGGAATTCCGGGTTCCTGGCAACCATCGTCAGTGCCGCCCGGTACAGCAGGGCCCGGAGACGACAGCGACCACGTTTGCTGATGGTCGTTTCCCCTTTGTGCAGCCCGGAGCTGTTTTCCCGCAGGCTGAGACCGGCGTGACGGACGATTTGCTGGCTGTGATCGTAGCCGCTCAAGTCCCCGACTTCCGCCAGGAAACCTGCCACAGTGACGAGACCGATGCACGGAATGCTCATCATGTGGGAGGCGCCCGGAATCTGCTCCACCAGAGCCGCCACATGCTCCATCAGTTCTTCGATCTGCCTGCACAGCATGGCGTACTGCTCCAGGTACATGGCTAGCTCATGCCTGGCCGCCGTAGCGCCTTCCGTGAGGCCGATGGACTTTTGGGCTTTTTGGTAGAGCATCCCCGCTCTCTTGGGGCCTACAGCTCGTTGTACGCCGCTCTTCTTCCAGGTCGCCACAAGAGCAGTTTCGCCAGCGGCGACGACGTCTTGCGGCAGCGGAAAGTTCTGCAGCGTAATGAGCGAAGCCTTGCCTTCCCAGTCTTTAAACAC